>NZ_JBSRVI010000140.1:0-21239 GCF_055134445.1 Arcticibacterium sp. | reverse complement strand
TCTTTGGAGTGCCATAGGTCTGTCTATCGCGTGTAGTATTGGTTATACAAACTACGTTTCTCTATTAACAGGAGCTCACGAAATGGATAATCATTTCAAGACGACGCCATTGTCAAGAAATATACCTGTGGTTTTGGGTCTCTTGGGTATTTGGTATAATAACTTTTTCGATGCCGACTCACATGCCATTTTACCTTACGACCAGTATATGCACCGTTTTGCGGCCTATTTCCAACAAGGGGACATGGAGTCTAATGGTAAGAACGTCACTAGAGCGGGTAAAAAAGTAGATTATCAGACAGGTCCTATTATTTGGGGTGAGCCAGGCACCAATGGACAGCATGCTTTTTATCAATTGATTCATCAAGGAACAAAACTTATTCCTTGCGATTTTATCGCTCACGCTCAAAGTCAGAATCCGATAGGAAACCAGCATAAAATGCTTTTGGCAAATTTCTTTGCTCAGACAGAGGCTTTAATGAATGGTAAGACGGAAGATGAGGTAGTGGCGGAATTTGTAAAGGCGGGTAAATCAGAAGCAGAGATAGAAGAATTGAAAGCTTTTAAAGTATTTGAAGGTAACAGACCTACCAACTCTATAATGGTTAAGAAACTTACCCCAAAAGTTTTGGGAAGCTTAATTGCCATGTATGAGCATAAGATTTTTGTTCAAGGAATCATCTGGAATATCTTCAGTTTTGACCAGTGGGGCGTAGAGCTAGGAAAGCAATTGGCCAATGCCATCTACCCTGAGCTACTGGCTGATGAAGAAGTTTCTTCTCATGATTCGTCTACAAACGGCTTAATTAACACTTATAAAAAGTGGAGTAAATAAGATTATTCTCTCGTAAATGCCTGAAATCAGGCATTTATTTTCGTATTAAATTTTCAATACTTACTGAAAAGATTAAATTTCTAATATTTACTGTCTTTTTATTTGGAAGTATAAATTCAATAAATTAAGTTTGAATCATCAAATCAGGAAAAGGGAAATAAGTCTCCCGATTGTCTGAGATGGTATGCAAATTTGATGGACTTACATGCTTTTTTGATAAACCAAATTGAACCCCTAAACCTTCGAAAGGTTACCATTTGCCTGTTTGTATTTTGTTTAATATTTTCCTATTCAAAAGCAAACAGGCAAGTTCAATTACCAAAAATTCCATACGAAATTGAATTCGCGGATGTTGTTTTTCAGCTTAATGATGCCACAAGATTTCTTTTAAGAGAAGAGGTCACTAAGCTAGATAACGATGAGGAATTGAAACAGAAACAGTTGGAGTTTTTGACTTTATTTCTTCCAGAAGTTACGCCAGTACTAAAAGAATCTGCCGTACCTGACGATTTTAGATATTTAGTAATTTATAATAAGTATCAAAAAAACACCGCTGAGAGTGGATTATTAGAGAAAGGTGTTTTTTGGTGTATGACAAAAGATTTTGCTGCAGACCAAGACCTGCGAGTGAATTCACAAATAGACGAAAGAAAGAATTTTTTCTTAGCCACTAATGGTGCAGCCATAGGTTTTCGTCGAAATAACGTTCTTTATAATAGTTGGGGTACGACACTTTTTGCCCAGTTGGCCAGCAGAGATGTTATTAATCTTTTAGGAGTTAACAGAAACTGGAATGGTAAAAAATACTTGGTTATAGATAGTCCTGCGTTTAGTTCTCTTATTCAGTTTTTGGCTTTTAAGCTAGTCATGGAGAATGAGATGCCAACGTTTAGACCTAAAGAAGAGAAGGTGGTTTATCAATATCCTTACGGAAGCCAGAAAACATTAAATGTGATAGCTGCAGACCTAAGAGTGGAACCATTAGAATTAAAAAAATGGAATCTGTGGCTTAAAGATGACCGCATTCAGAAGGAATTTGTTCCTGTGTTGGTGATTGTTCCTGCAGCCAGATATAATGATGTCAGGATTTTGGCAGAGATATCTAGCAATACAGATTTTCCGAAAGAGGAAATGGGTTTTCCTGTATTAACAGAAGAGCCCAGCCTAGCAGAAGGAAGAGGAGGGCAGTTTTATAGAATTAATGGTAAGCGTGGCATTAAAGCAGACCTTTGCGATTCTTACGTGGATTTGGCTTTTAAAGCGAAAGTTTCTGATAAGAGTTTTCTGGATTATAATGACATGCAGGAGACAGACGTGGTAACTATAGGTCAGATTTATTATTTAGAAGATAAAGATTCAAAAGGACCAATAGATAAACATATCTCTAGAGAGAGCGAAAACCTTTGGGATATTTCTATGCTTTATGGTATAAAACTGCAAGACCTTCTGAAGTATAACAGGTTAGAAACCACACAGATATTTCAACGAGGAAGAGTGGTTTATCTTAAAGATAAAAGAGGGAAGAATGAACCCGTGGAGTATTTAAAGATAAATGAGAAAAAAATAGCCGAAGAGGCGTTGGAAAACGACCCGATTTTGGAAACTAGAACGGCTTTTGATTGGCCTAATCCTGAGGTTATAAAAGAGGAAGTATTGGCTGAAACAAAAACTCCGAAAGAGGAAGTTAAGCTTATTCTTAAAAAGGTTGTAGAACCTGAAAAGATTATTTCTGAACCCCAAATAGCGAAAGAGGAACTCGTGGTTTTGGTTAAGGAGGAAGAAGAAGTGCAGCGAAGGGAGTTGGTAGCAAAGCCAGTAGAGAATAAGAGTTACAGCACTAATTTAAAGAATAAGGTACTAGGTGTAGAAGATAGCGAAGAGGTGCCATCAGCGTTTGTTATTCATACCGTAAAAAAGGGAGAAACATTGTATAGAATATCTGTAAACTATAGAGTAACTGTAAATCAGTTATATAAACTAAACAGTTTACATACCAATATTATTGAAATCGGAGATAGAATTAAAGTAAAACCGATTTAGAAAATTTAAGTAGTATAGATTCACTCAGTAGCTGAATTGGCTCCTATCAATGATGGGAGCTAATTTTTTGTCTTAATTCCAGAAGCCCCACACTGCCTTAATGGCATAACCAATCATAAAAAGGCATAGCGTAACTTTCATGACCATGCCTGCTGCAAAACCAGCAAAACTGCCAATGGCGGCTTTAAGGGCATTACGCTTATCGCCAAAAAGGTATTCGCCAATTAAGGCTCCTAAAAAAGCTCCGATAAAAATACCAAAAGGACCAAAGAAAAGCCCAATAATAAGACCAGCCATAGAACCTCTTACACCGGCCTTAGTACCGCCAAACTTCTTAGTGCCCCAGATAGGCACGTAATAGTCTAATATCACAACAACTACCGTGGCTATTCCTAAACCAATAAGAAGTTCCTCAGAAAAGTGAGCGTATTTAGAATAGTGAAGGGCTATTATTCCTCCAAAACTTAGTGGTGGGCCGGGAAGAGGTAAAACAGAACCTACAAGGCCAATAATTAAGAAGACACCGCCTAAGATTAAGAGGAATATTTCCATATTTATGATATGGCCTTTTGTTTGACAGTCACTCTTTTTTCATCTAAAAATTCACTGATACGATCTACAGCATTATGTAATGTTTCGGAATTTGGTAGAAACACAATTCTAAAGTGAGATTGGTCAAATGTATTGAAACCCGAACCAGAAACTACCAATATTTTTTGCTCTGTAAGCAGGTCCATTGTAAACTGTTCGTCGTCTTTAAAACTAAACTGTTTTAAGTCTATTTTAGGAAAAACATACAAAGAGCCCTTTGGTTTTACGCAGGTAATACCCGGAATATCCGTTAAGCGGTAATGAATCAAATCTCGCTGTTTTCTTAATCTACCTTCTTCTGCTACTAAGTCGTCAATGCTTTGATAACCACCAAGAGCGGTCTGTATGGCATACTGGGTAGGTACATTGGCACATAAACGCATACTGGCTAGTAAGTTTATCCCTTCGAGATAACTTTTTGCTTTTTCTTTGGCACCGCTGGCTATCACCCAGCCGCCTCTAAAACCTGTAGCACGATAGTTTTTAGATAAGCCACCAAAAGTCATAAAGAAAACATCATCACTCAGTGAGGCAATGGGTACATGTTTATTGCCATCAAAAACGATTTTGTCATATATTTCATCAGAGAAGACCATAAGGTTGTTCTCTCTGGCTAATTTCACAATCTGCTCTAGCACGTCTTTATCATAAACCGCCCCCGTAGGGTTATTCGGATTGATAAGTACAATGGCTTTTGTTTTGGGTGTGATTTTAGATGCCATATCTGCTACGTCAGGATTCCAGTCTGCCTCTTCATCGCATACATAGTGGACGGCCTTTCCGCCAGACAAACCCACCGCTGTGGTCCATAGAGGATAGTCAGGAGAAGGAATAAGTATTTCGTCGTTTGGGTTAAGTAGGGCCTGCATGCACATTACAATAAGCTCACTTACGCCGTTACCTATAAAAATATCTTCTATTCTTACATCATGAATGCCTATTTGCTGGGTATAGTGCATGATAGCCTTTCTGGCAGGAAAAATACCAAGATGGTGGCAGTACCCTTGGGCATTTCTCATATTCAAAATCATGTCTTCCATGATTTCATCTGGCACATCAAATCCAAATGGGGCTGGATTTCCAATATTCAGATTGACAATTTTATGTCCCGCCGCCTCAAGTGCCTGAGCCTTATCAAAAATAGGCCCGCGTATAGCGTATGAAAGGTTATTTAGGCGTTCACTTTTTAGATAGCTCATTTTATCCTCTGTTTCTAAGGAAATCATTCACGTTTTCCTCAATTCTTTTATAAATATCTACATTATTGGCAGGAACAAAGACTTCACCAGTCACTTTTTCGTAAAGTTCAATGTACCTTATACTAATTTCGTTGCACTTTTCAGGTGTCATTTCAGGCACTTTTTGACCGTCTTTTCCTTGGAAGCCGTTTTCAATTAACCACTCTCTAACAAACTCCTTAGAAAGCTGTTTTTGAGCTAATCCTTTCTCCTGATTTTCGGTATAACTATCTTTATAAAAATACCTTGAAGAGTCTGGCGTGTGTATTTCATCTATTAAATAAATGACACCATCCTTTTCTCCAAATTCATATTTGGTATCTACGAGAATCAGACCTTGTTCGGCGGCTATTTCTGTTCCTCTTTGAAATAGGGCAAGCGTGTATTTTTCTAACTGAACATACTTCTCTTCCGCCACAATTCCATTGGCCAAGATAGCCTCTCTTGAAATGTCTTCATCGTGCCCTTCATGAGCTTTTGTGGTAGGGGTGATGATAGGGTTTGGGAGTTTGTCGTTTTCTTTTAAACCATCAGGTAGTTTTACACCACAAACCGCTCTTTTTCCACTTTTGTATTCTCTCCAGGCGTGCCCGGCCAAATAGCCTCTCACGACCATTTCTACAGGGAAAGTCTCACATTTTAGTCCAAAGGTGGCATTAGGATCTGGTACACTTAGGAGCCAGTTTGGAACGATGTCTGCCGTGGCTTTTAAGAATTTAGCTGCAATCTGATTCAGTACTTGTCCTTTGCAAGGTATAGCCTCTGGAAGAATAACATCAAAGGCAGAGATTCTGTCAGATGCAATCATTAACAAACCGTCTTCAAAACCGAAAACGTCTCTTACTTTTCCGTGATAAAGGCTTTGCTGACCTTCAAAACTAAAATTTGATTCTTTTAATACATTCATGTTAATTACCAATTTCCATAATCCAATGTGTCAGACGAGACGTCCAAAAGCATTGGAAGTTTATTATATTCATTTGCCCTCATGGCATCCAGAAGCTTAAGAGCTTGGGCTCTTTCAATGGCTGGTGGATTGCTACTATTAAGTTGGTCTTCCTTTTCATTGGATTTTGCCACGGTTCCTCCTTGGTTTTCTAATGGGTTATTATTAGAAGCGTTTTGAGGCGGCGGTGGCGTCCTGTTTTGATTTGGACGGTAAACTTTTTTTAAGAGCTCATAATTCCTTTTGGCAAAGTTATTAGTGTTTTCTGTCTCAATTGCCATTTTTAAGAGATTTATTGCATTTAAAGTATCCCCAGCATATGCCGCCAACATGGCTTTTTGATTAAGTATCGTTGATTTTTGAGAAGGATTATGAACGTAAGACAAGTAAGCCAACTCTTTTTTCTGTCGGGCGGTGTCTTTTAATTGATAAAAGCAATCTGCTACTTTAAGTCTTATTTCCACCGTAATAGGCAGTTCTTCCTGCTTTAAAGTTTCAAAATGCACGATAGCGGCGTCACATTTTTTTTGCCGGTAGGATTCTTCAAATTCGGCATAGATGATGTTCCTCTCTTTGGCGTCAAAGGGGGAAATGAGACTAAATAACAACCTAAGGATATGGAATATAAAAGGTATCAAATTTGGAATACTTTGGTGGAGATGATAAGGTCTAACACCACTAATATAAGAGCAACGAACAGAAAGTTCTGGTATTTATTATTGGTGACCAATAACTTGTTTCTGTCCAAGGCCGTACTCTGAATGTTTTTGATATCTATCAAGGCATTTTCTAGATTATTCTTTTCGTTTTTTAAAAAATATAACTTAGAACCGATGCTTCTTGTTAATTTGTTAAGCCCTATAATATCAAGTTTAGAAATGGCTGGAATATCGTTTTCTAATAAAACTGGTTTATTGTTTTTTAGAACTTCTGCACCAGCTTGGGTTCCAACTCCCACCAAAATAAGATGGTCTTTAGATCCTTTTAAAAGTTTTTTGGTTTCCTCCGTCACTTCTTGGAAAGATTCGCCGTCAGTAAAAAGAAAGGCCATTTTTGAGCGAGTACTGCTAGAATCAGGCTCTAGCCTTTTTTGTAAGCTTGCCAAAGGAGCTTCTAGATTGCTTCCAGGATTTGGCATCATGGAAGTATTCATTAGTGTAACAAACTCTTTAACAAGAGCCAAATCAAATGTTAAAGGGATTTGCCAATAAGCTTTGGAAGAAAATACCATAACCCCGATTCGGTCACCTTTAGACTGTTCTATTAAGTTAATGATTTCTAGTTTGGTTCTTTCTAGTCGGCTTGGTGCTATATCAGAGCAATCCATAGAAGCCGACAAGTCTACCGCAAAAAGAATGTCTTTTCCAGATGACCTTGCTTCAGTTTCTGAAATTCCAAAACTTGGACCCAGAATGGCAATAATAATTAAGGCCATATAAGCCGTTCTTAAAAAAAATTTGAAGTAAATAGACTTGGAGGGTTTACCCAAACTCTTTCCTATCCTATACATTCTATAGAAATAGAAAGCATAGATCAGTAAAAAGGTAAAGATGATGGAGATCTCCCACCAAGAAATTGTTTTGCTCCAATTCATTTAAGAGAAATCAAGTTAGCAAATAATTTGTAAGCTCCTGAAACCCCTGCTGGCAGCTCTCTAAAAAATGAGATTCCAGTATAAATGTAATGGCCATTACCATATTTGGCGTAAATAAGACTGCCTGTTTTTTCAGATTCATTGAGGTCGTTCATAGAAAAAACAGATTGGTAGTTCTTTTCAAAATCTGCCGCAAAATATAAACCTCTTTCTTGTACCCATCCTTTGAAGTCGTCTTGAGAAATGAGGTTTGGTTTGTTTAAAACAGGGCTTTGCTTATCCATAAACCTAACTTCAGCATCCTCTTCACTTACTCGGTCTCTACTAATGCTAAAAGGAAATGGGCCCATTTTATCTGAGAATTTATCTGAACCACCATTGGTCTGGTATTGACAAATAACATTTCCACCATTTTTAACATAATTCATTAAGTTTTTATGATAAAATGGAAGCCATTCGTGCACATTATAAGCTCTTATGCCAATCACTATAGCTTGGTATTTTGAAAGGTTTTTGTTTAGATCTTTTTCTGAAAGAATATCTACCGCGTAGCCTATTTGTTTTAGAGCTTCTGGGATGTCGTCTCCCGCTCCGATGATATATCCTACGGTATGACCTACCTTTTTAAGATCAAGTTTAACTATTTCCACTTCTGATTTAGGAAATGTGGTAATTTCTGGGACATGATCATACTTAATGGTGTTTCTGGCATTGTTTATTGTTTTGCCATTTATGGAGGCACTAATTTCGATGGCACCTTGAGAAGCACTTTTAGGTGGTGTTATACTAAAGCTTAGCGTACTTTCTGTGTTTTTCTTTTCAATATTGAATTTCTTGCTGCTAGAAGTATAAGACCAGCCGCTTGGCAATTTTAAGTGAACTTCACCTACGGCATTATCTATTCCAGCATGAACGGTTACCAAGATATCTTGTGGGGTGGTATTGCTAAAAATAAGAGAACCAATATTTGGGGTGACCGTGACTAATGGACTAATTTCTAGCGGTCTGTATATTTCTCCTTGAGAAGGTTCTACGTATTTATAGCTTACTGGAATAGGCAATTCAAGGCTTAAACCTTCTATAATTACCACTGCAGTTCCCATCACGGATGGTGGAGATAAGGGTAGCCCTTTCAAAGCTTCGTCACTAATTTGATAATGCCCTAAGTCATGTTTTTCTTTCAACCAGTATGGCTGGGAGATCTCGGTATTTGAAGGCACATTTCCAGAGAAATCAATTTCTAGCCTTTCCCCATTTTTAAGGTCAATTTGCTCAGCAGATTTATAATTGATTTGGTCAATGGTAAAAGACACTAAAGAAGTCTTTAAAGGAGAGCGGTTAATCACTCTAAGCGTACCTTTTAGTAAATCTCCTGGGCTGCTGCTGAAGTCTTTGGCATTGGCTTCTATATGGATTCCAGCAAATTTTGGTATCAAGTTTTCCAATTCTGTCAACTTGTTCTTCACCATTGGACTTTCTGGAAGTGTCTGTATTAACTTGTATAGTTGGTTTAAAGCAGGAACAGAGGCTGAAGGGATTTCAGGATTAAAATTTCTTTTAATGTCATTAATAATGGTGGTGACCAGCTGCCCACCCTGAATTCTACTCCAAGTGGTATTTACGCCATCAAAAAGGTCATTTTCTGCAGGCTCTCCTTTGGTATGTCTCAATGTCTCCATTCTTTCTCCTCTAAAAAGGCCAGAACCAAAACCTTGGCTTTTGTGCATACTTCTGGCTCTGTTGCCAATTTCACCATAAGATTCTCCAAGTAGAGGATTGAAACCACCAATATCTATTCTGATAAATTTGCTGTCGTCTTCTGGAGGTGTATTGGTAAAACCTCTGTTATAAAAGTTCCAAACCAATCGTTTGGCCTGCCAGACGTCCACTTCTTTAAGTTGCTCTGGAAAAGCTTTAGGATTTGCGGCAGCATCAAAAGCCTCTTCAGCCAATATTGACGAAGCGGAATGATGCCCATGTCCTGCTCTTTCGTCGGGTGGAAATCTGGTGATGAGTACATCGGGTTGGAATTTTCTAATGCGATAAACTAAATCTGATAAAATTTGCTCTTTACCCCAAGTAGCCAGAGCCTCTTCCGTGGTTTTAGAATAACCAAAGTCATTGGCTCTAGTGAAATATTGCTCTCCACCATCTATGCTTCTAGCACCTAGGAGCTCATTGGTTCTTAGTAGGCCAGCAAACTCGCCTTTTTCTGTACCAATAAGGTTTTGGCCGCCATCTCCTCTTGTCATGGCGATGTAGCCCGTTCTTACCTTTTTTTCATTGGCAAGCCAGGTAATCAGAAGGGTGTTTTCATCGTCTGGATGAGCGGCAATATAAAGAGCAGAACCTACTACATTAAGCTTGTTTAAGCCCTGTATTAAATCACCTGAATCGTATATCTTTTCTTGGGCATGGATCCTTTGAATAAAACTACAAAGGATTAAGAGGAGGAAGCTTAGTTTTTTCATTAATTTGCAATTACTAATACAGTTATGGTTATCAGACGATTATTTAATCTCGGTTTTTTCTTATGGCTTGCTACGGTGTCAATCTGTACGGGCCAGCAAATTAACAACGATTTTGTTGATGGTGAAATATATGTTCGGCTTAAAGCTCAATTTGCTAGACCAGGTTTAATTAAGACATCATCGGCTGTAAATATAGTAAGAGAGATTCCCACTATTCAAAGGGCGGTGGAGAATTTAAATTCTAAAATAGATTATGCCGTCACGCCTTTCTATAAGTCCAAAAATGAGAAGCTTAAAAATGTCTATAGAATAAAAATAGACAACGAGCAATCCATGGATCAAATACTCAAAGACCTGAAAGAAGATGGTACTATTGAATACGCGGAAAGGGTAAGAAAAAGAGAGGTTATTGGCACGCCGACAGATACACTTTACAACCAGCAGTGGCATCTTGATAAAATTAAAGCTCCTCAAGCTTGGGATGTTAACCCAGGAGTTCAAAACATTATAGTGGCGGTTGTTGATAATGCATTTGATATCACACACCCAGATTTAGCAGCAAATTTGGTCTCTGGTTATGATGTGGGAGATAATGATTCCGACCCAAGACCTTTAAACGCCAGCTATTCTCATGGTACCCATGTGGCTGGAATTGTGGCGGCTGTTAATAATAATATTACTGGAGGAGCCTCTGCGAGTAATAACAGAGTAAAAGTGATGCCTGTTAAAGGTAATGCTGATATTTTCGGCAATAGAGCCATAAGTCACGGATTCGAAGGAATTATTTGGGCGGTTGATCATGGAGCTAAGATAATTAGTCTTTCTTGGGGTGGAAGTGGCTTTTCACAATTGGAGCAAGACGTGGTAGATGATGCTTACGGCAATGGTGCTCTCATCATTGCGGCAGCTGGAAACGAAAGCAGCAATGTGCTGCAATATCCCGCCGCATATAACCACGTCATGGCTGTAGCTAGCTTGGATATGACAGACCAGTTAAGTAGCTTTTCTAGTTTTGGTTCTTATGTCGATATATCTGCACCAGGTAGGGGCATTATTAGTACCATACCTTTTAATGCTTATGCTTCATTTAATGGTACTTCAATGGCTACACCGCTGGTGGCAGCGTGTGCAGGATATTTAAAAGCTTGTTTTTCAACATTGTCGTCAGATAGTATAGCATATATTTTAGAGATTACGTCGGATGATATAGAGGATAAAAATCCGAATTACATTGGCTCAGTAGGTAGTGGAAGGGTTAATTTACTGACAGCGGTTTCATGTAAAGGTGTAAATCTGTTTTCGGAGTCGCCCTTTGCCTTAAGTTCTAATTATTTATGTAAAGGAGATTCTGTCTTGTTTGATATTAATCCGGTCTCCACAGAAAGTTTCGAGTGGTTTTTTAATGGAACCAGTGTTTCAAATGCTAAAAGCGTATACGCCAAAACCGAAGGCTCCTATAAGTTGGTGAGAACCTTAGGTACCTGTGTGGTGGAATCAGAAGTTTTAAAAGTGGTTCATAATCAGAATGTCTCACCAAGACCATCCGTGACTGATTTATCAGCGTTTTACTGTAGTTCTGAAAATAACTTTGTGGTAGCTACTCCAACGGATTGCGATGCCTACGGTCCTTCATCTTTTGACTATGTGGGGCCTGTCGTTGGGTTTGATGGTTTTGAGAAAAGTGGAGATTATCCTCAAGTAACCGTTTCCAATTTGGGCGGCTTAATAGATTCTATTTCCGTATCTATTACCTGGCAAAAGAAAGACGGTGGCACACATAATAACTGCGATGTTCCAGACGGTGGAGGCTCGGCCTTTAACGAGGAGGTCTCTTTTAGTATTGTTTCGCCAGAAGGAGTCAAAGTGGATTTAGTGAGAGTAAGTGATTATGGAAGAGGAAGTGGCACTTCGGGTGTGGTCACTACCGTTTTTAATGTTCACGGGCAGGCTTTAATAGGAGATCCTTTGCCGGCTTCGGGCAACTTTAAAGCTAGTGGTGATTTGAGTGTTTATCAGAATATGATTCCACAAGGGAAATGGACTTTGATAGCAGATGATGACGCCACCTTAGACCCATTATGCGTCAGTGGATTTTCGGTCATTATTAAGACAAAGGAACCTGTGGCTCCGCCAAGTGTTAAGTGGTATGCGGATGAGGCACTAACAAATTTTCTCTCAAACAATGACACGCTGACAATTTCTACCGCTAATATAGGTACTCAAAATTATTATGCTTTGAGTCAGTGCGAAGGTTTTTGTACCAGCCTTTCTGAAAAAGCCAAAGTAAAAGTAAAAAGTATTCCGGATGTTTATGCCTATCCCATTGGTGGTATTTCTTTGAATAGTTCAGAGATTAATAAAATTGTAGAAGGTTCTGGAATTTCAGCATCATCTGGTTCTGGCTCTCTTACGCTATCAGGTTTGGATAAGAATAATGTCCCTTATTCTTATAAGATATCTAGTACGGCTCCACAAGTCTCTCCAGTGACACTTTGTACTACAGAAAGTTATCTAATTTTTGGTTTAGGGTGTAGTGGCACCATAGAGTGGAAGCATAGTGGTATTATTAAATATGGCGATGGTGTGGTACTTAATAACGTTAAAACCCCTTTGAATTTAACGGCCACTTGTCTTCAGTCGTGGAACTGCCCAGCCATAACTAACATTCCTTTTAGCTTTCAAGATGGTAATACTCCATTAACTTTAAGTGGTCAATTAAATAACAGTAGCGAACAGTTTTTTTATGGAAAACCTATTTCTTCTTCTCAGCAGATTGGAGAAAGTTCTCATATTAAATATGTAGCCTCCAATTCTATACTTTTGACTGCAGGTTTTGAAACGAAGGAAACGACCGTTTTTAAAGCTGAGATAGGGAATTGCCCTAACTAATTTAGCAGAGGCACTTTAATTTTTTTTTATTAAGGAAACGCTTAATTTGCGGGACTTTGATTCTATTGTTAATACAAAACCAAAATGTAAACCAGATTATTTTATGGATCCATTATTTTACTTAGTACCAATTCTTGGTATTGTTGGACTGCTCTTTATGGTAATTAAGGCTCGTTGGGTCACTAAACAAGATGCGGGAAGCGGAAAAATGCAAGAAATTGCAAAGGCGATTGCAGATGGAGCTTTGGCCTTTCTAAAAGCCGAATGGCAAGTGATGGGAATTTTTGTTGTTGCTGTTGCTATACTTTTGACTTGGTCGGGTACGCTTGTAGAAAATTCTCATTGGTTAATTGGGGTTGCCTTCGTTATAGGGGCTGTCGTTTCGGCTTTTGCAGGATATGTAGGAATGAACATTGCCACTAAAGCAAACGTAAGAACTACCCAAGCCGCACGTACTTCATTGAAAGATGCTTTAAAGGTATCTTTTACAGCAGGTTCTGTGATGGGTCTTGGAGTGGCAGGTTTAGCGGTATTGTTTTTAAGTTTATTATTTATCTGGTTCTTCAATATGTTCGTAACGGGTTCTGGAGATGCTCATGGCATGGAAAAGGCCTTAGAAGTATTGGCAGGATTTTCTTTAGGTGCAGAGTCTATCGCACTTTTTGCTCGTGTAGGTGGCGGTATTTATACCAAAGCTGCGGATGTGGGAGCAGATTTAGTAGGTAAAGTAGAAGCGGGTATTCCAGAAGATGACCCTCGCAACCCTGCAACGATTGCCGATAATGTGGGTGATAACGTAGGCGATGTAGCTGGTATGGGAGCAGATTTATTCGGTTCTTATGTGGCCACTATTTTAGCTACCATGGTTTTAGGAAGAGAGATTGCTTCTGATGATAACTTTGGCGGATGGGCTCCAATATTACTACCAATGCTTATAGCAGGTATGGGCTTAATTTTCTCTGCCATCAGTACCTTCTTTGTAAGTGTTAAAGATGATAACGGAAACGTTCAAACGGCTCTTAATATCGGCAACTGGGGTTCTATCGTTTTAACGGGTATTGCTTCATTTCCATTGACCATGTATATTTTACCTCATGAAATGTCTATCAGAGGTGAGTCTTTTACAAGTCTAGATGTGTTTTATGCCATCGTTTTAGGCCTTATAGTTGGAGCTTTGATGTCTTGGGTGACGGAATACTACACAGCTATGGGTAAAAAACCTGTTCAGTCTATCGTGAATCAGTCTTCAACGGGTCATGCTACTAATATTATTGGTGGTTTAGCGGTAGGAATGGAATCTACGGTTATTCCAATTTTGGTATTAGCTGCGGGTATTTATCTTTCATTTGAGTTTGCAGGTCTTTATGGTGTGGCTATTGCTGCTGCCGGTATGATGGCCACCACAGCCATGCAGTTGGCTATTGATGCTTTTGGCCCTATTGCAGATAATGCCGGTGGTATTGCAGAAATGAGTGAGCTTCCTGCTGAAGTGAGAGAAAGAACAGATACTTTGGATGCGGTAGGTAATACCACTGCAGCCAGTGGAAAAGGTTTTGCTATAGCCTCTGCTGCTTTGACAGCATTAGCCCTTTTTGCTGCTTTTGTGGGTCTTTCAGGTATTTCTTCTATAGATATTTATAAGGCAGACGTTTTAGCAGGTCTTTTTGTCGGAGGTATGATTCCTTTCATATTCTCTTCATTGGCTATTGCGGCTGTGGGCCGTGCGGCTATGGAGATGGTAGAAGAGGTGAGAAGACAATTCAGAGAGATTCCTGGAATTTTAGAAGGAACAGGGAAACCTGAATACGATAAATGTGTGGCTATTTCAACCAAAGCATCCATTAGAGAAATGATGCTTCCAGGGCTTATTACTTTAATTACTCCGGTAATTGTAGGCTTTACGTTCGGACCAGAAGTATTGGGAGGTTTGTTAGCTGGTGTAACTGTTTCTGGTGTATTGATGGGTATTTTCCAAAATAACGCTGGTGGTGCTTGGGATAACGCTAAGAAGTCTTTTGAAAAAGGCGTGGAAATTAATGGTAAAATGGAATATAAAGGTTCTGACGCTCACAAAGCTGCAGTAACTGGTGATACCGTAGGTGACCCATTCAAAGATACGTCTGGGCCATCCATGAACATTCTTATTAAGTTGATGTCTATCGTTTCTTTGGTTATTGCACCTCATATTGCGGTAGATAGAGTGGTGGGAGAACAACATGCTTATCCCGTTTTTGAAGAATTACCTGTTAATACCATTTCTATGTTTGGCGAAGGCAAGGCATTGGATTTTGAAAAAGGTGGTATAGAAGAGTCCATGGTTAGATTCATTGAATCTGAAGAGGAAGCAGGAAAAGAGAATTGGTTTAATTTTAATCAATTGAACTTTGCCACTGGAAGTGCGAATATTGACGCCAATACCATGAAAGAAGTGGTGAATATCTCTCAGATATTAAAAGCATTCCCAAATGTAAAAATCAAAGTAGGTGGCTATACAGATAATACTGGTAATCCTGATGCTAACTTAAAGTTATCTTCCGATAGAGCTGCTTCCGTAAAGTCTGCTTTATTGAGTTTAGGAGTAAATAATTCTAGAGTGGAATCAGAAGGTTATGGTGAAGCTCATCCTGTAGCTTCAAATGACACCGAAGAAGGTAGAGTTCAAAACCGTAGAATAGCGGTTAGTGTGAGAGAGAAGTAAGAATAGAATCTTTATATCAAAAGCCTCGAAACTATGGTTTCGGGGCTTTTTTACTTTAATACGGGGGTGGGAAGTTTTTTTCTTCTAATACTTTTCCTGTTTGATCTTTAATCGTGTATGATACAGTCCACAGAAAACCAGATTTTGTAGTCATGTATGACTTTAATACCGTAGTTTGTTCAAATGCATTAGTTTTCGTCCGTATAATGGCTTTTAATTTGTAGATTTTCGTATTTAATGGGTCTCTTGATTTGAGCCTAATTGTTGGGCCTGAGTAAACTTCTGTTTTGGATTTGTTGGAAAATGAACCTCCTGATAGTTCAGGTGCATTGAATTTTGCTGATAGGAATTCCTCTCTAATTCTATTTTGGATTGTCGGGTCAGAGTTTACTGGGTAGCCCTTTCGGTTAAAGTCTTCTAAATCAGTTAGGTTAATATGCTCTACTTCTACATTTGAAAGTGAATTTTCTCCTATTACTTCCAAAAATACAGATAATCGATTTTGACCTTGATGAGTATAATATGTTAACCTAGGGTAAGTATTGGCATCACTGGCAAAGTCAAACATTTTGATGGATTTTCCTTGCAATTTTTCATAGAGGCTAGTGTTTTCAGCTCTTAAATTATCAATACGTTCTTGCAGATGTATATTTTGTTGCTTGAGCTCCAAATTTTGAAAATTTAGTGCGTCAATTTTTATATCTGAGCTTTGAGCTATTTCCTTTGTTATTTTAACGGCTGAGTTTGTATCAGTCGCTTGTTTTATACTTGCTTGTTCCGATTTTTCTGCCTCAATTCCCTTTTTGTAAGTGTGATATGCCGTCCAACCAGTACCACATAATATTATAAGAGTTCCTAAAGCTATTCCTAAGTCGTTATTCATACTTGAATTTAGCTAGATATTATTTGACTTATAAATTTAATCATTAGTTGTTATCTAGCATCGATGTTTAGTTAGACAATTGAACAAAACCGTAGAATAGCGGTAAGTGTGAGAGAGAAGTAATTCTTAATCCTTTCTTATATAATTCAAAGCAGGCTGTCAATTTTATTGGCCGCCTGCTTTTTTTGCTACTACCTCTTCCATAATTTATCATTTAAACTTTTACTTTAACAAAAGAATCTCTTAGCTTAAATCTTATTATCAGAAACTGAGCATGAGAGTTATACTTATTGTTTTATCCTTATTTATGTCTTTTTCCTGTCAAAAGGAAGGCGATTCTTCAAAAGCAAGTCTAATTATTCATGGTGGCACTATTTATACCGTGGATGAGGGTAATCCTAAAGTGGAATCGGTTGCTATTAAAGATAATATAATACTCTTTAGTGGTTCCCTGGAAGATGCTTTGAGCTTCAAGGATTCTAATACTGAAATGTTAGATTTAGAGGGTAAAACCATGACACCCGGCTTCATAGAAGGGCATGGACACCTAATGGGATTGGGATATAGTGAATTAGAACTAGATTTAAGCACAACCACCAGTTATCAAGAAATCATTGATATAGTGGAAGATGCGGCTAAAAATGCCAAACCGGGTGAGTGGATATTAGGACGAGGCTGGCATCAAAGTAAATGGTCAGAACTTCCAGAACCTATGGTCAAAGGTTTTCAAACGCACGAGATGCTAAGTGCTGTTTCTCCAAATAACCCTGTTTACTTAGGTCATGCAAGCGGACATGCAGGTTTTGCAAATGCCAAAGCTATGGAAATGGCTGGCGTTATTTCCAAGGCTCCGAAAAAAGTAGATGGTGGCGAAATAATTAGATACCCAGATGGAAGGCCAACGGGTATTTTTAATGAAAATGCAGAATACATAATTGGCTCTGTTATACCGAAAGATAGTCCTGAAAGAGTTCAAAAGGCCTTTGAATCAGCCATGAAAGCTTGTCATAAAAACGGAATTACGAGTTTTCATGATGCTGGTATTTACAGAGGAACAGTTGAGCTTTTTAATAAAATGAAGGCGGAAGGTAAGCTTAAGGTAAGGCTTCATGCCATGTTATCTAGTACCGATAGTACTTTATTGGAAGAATGGTATAAGAAAGGACCTGCTTTTGATGAAGATAATCTCTTAAACATTAGGGCTATAAAAATTCATTCAGATGGGGCTTTAGGTTCCAGAGGAGCTTGGTTATTAGAAGAATATTCAGATATGCCCGGTCATTTCGGACATTCTACTATTCCTTTGGCAAGTGTTGAAAATATAGTCTTTAAAGCATTAGAAAACGGCTTTCAAGTTTGTAGCCATGCCATTGGCGATAGAGCTAACAGAGAGATTCTTGATAAATATGAACTAGGTTTTAAAAAGTATCCTGTAAAAAGTCAGAATCATAGATTCAGAATTGAACATGCTCAGCATCTTAATCCGTTGGATATTCCACGATTTGCGGAGTTAAATGTAATTCCAGCCATGCAAGGTATTCATATGTCGTCTGATAGGCCGTGGGCCATAGATAGGCTAGGAGAGCTACGAATAAAAGAAGGAGCTTACATGTGGCAATCACTTTTAACGTCTGGAGTGCCTATTATCAATGGGACGGATGTTCCAGTAGAACCCATTAATCCAATTGCCTGCTTTTATGCTAGTGTGAGCAGGAAGACTCTAAAAGGAACACCCGAAAATGGTTATGAATCAGAACAAAAAATGACAAGGGAGCAAGCTTTAAAGTCTTATACCATAGATGCGGCTTATGGTTCCTATGATGAAGAAATAAAGGGCTCCATCTTAAAGGGAAAACTTGCCGACTTTACCATTTTTGACCAAGACATTATGACTATTCCAGAAGCGGATATCTTAAAAACTAAAGTGGCTATGACTATTTTTGATGGTCAAGTAGTGTATACCGCCAAATAGTTATTTTACTATTTCTAACTGGACCGGAAGTAAGACTTGCGTTTTATGTGTAAATAAGTTCTTGCAGCAATAATTAGTAATATCCCCAAAAACGCAAAAAGCCCATCACTACTAGGAGTGACGGGCTTTGATATTTATTAGTGATTTACTCACAACCACCAATCTCCACTGTAAATACAGTACCTGAATTTGCTTCGAAACCCTCAGTAAGTTCAAT
This sequence comes from Arcticibacterium sp., assembly GCF_055134445.1. Taxonomy (NCBI): domain Bacteria; kingdom Pseudomonadati; phylum Bacteroidota; class Cytophagia; order Cytophagales; family Leadbetterellaceae; genus Arcticibacterium; species Arcticibacterium sp. Next base: position 2,865 of record NZ_JBSRVI010000140.1, on the reverse strand, counting down.
GTAGCGGCCTGCATTAAATGTAGCATTTGCACCATTTAGTACCTTATTGCTGGCTTGGATATAGCCCGTAGTACCGTTTACTTCAATTAAAGTCATACTACCATTGATATCATCAGCGGTGCTAACCAGCGTTTCGCTAGCAGCACAAGGAGGCGGGCAAATGGCCAAAACTTCAAAAAGCTTAATGGGCTGTTCATCATCTGATGGGCTTGAAGAAATGATTCTCATTTTATACCCAGGAGCCACAGTAGTGCCTGCTGGAATAATTGCTGATATAGTCCCTGAGCTGTTGCCTGAACTGGTTCCAAGTGTTATTGGACTGTTAAAACTACCATTTTGGTCGGACAATTGAAGCGTGAAGGTATTAGTAGGAGAAAAGCTTCCAGATACAGAAAAAGGAACGTTAAAAGCATTATCTCTACAAAAAGCGTCTAATGCATTGCCAATTGCGACTACATTATCTTTAACAGTAAATTCTTGATAATTGACCTGATTCCAATCTCCATTTTGGTTTTTAGAACGAACAGATAAGCGATGAATACCATTTGATAAGCTATTTAGTTGGACATCAATCATTTGTTTGTCCAAAAAAAATGAGCTAGAAATAGGTACACTCGTTCCGTTTCCTGCACCAGGGTCATTGTCTACAAAATATTCTAAGTAAACGATTGGCGAGGGTGGCGTATTTACTGGGGGAGCTGTATCAAACTTCACAAAATAGCGATAAGTTGTATTTCCCCAGTGACCATCAGCATTCTTAGCTCTTACGGATAGCGAATGAAAACCATCTGTAAGTGAATTTACAGGAAAAGAAATGGCTAAATTATCCAAAGATTGTCCAGCCGTAATTGGAATAGCCGTGCCGTTATCATGCCCAGGGTCATTATCTATAAAGTATTCTGCAGCTATGATATTAGCTGGCGTAGGATACCCACCATTGGTCAAATCAAACTTGGCAAAGACTCTGTACGTCGTATTGCTCCAATGCCCATCAGCATTTTGAGCACGGACTTGTAGCGTATGAAAACCATTGGCTAAAGCAGTTACCGGAAAAGTAAATGCAAGTTCATTTAGAGCTATACCGGGTGTAATAGGTATCGCCGTACCTGCTCCATGCCCAGGGTCCGTATCAATGAAATATTCCACAGCCACTATGTTCTCTGGCACTGGTATGACGCCGTTGGTAATAAAGAACTTGGCAAAAACTCTGTATACCGTATTTCCCCAGTCTCCGTCATCGTCTTGAGCCCTTACTTGTAAAGTGTGAAAACCATCTGACAAGCTTGTTAAGGGAAAAGAAAACGAGCTTTGAATTTCTGGGGCTGGCGTAGTTACTGCGATGGCTGTGCCGTTTCCCATACCGGGATCCGTATCAATAAAGTATTCTATGTTGGCAATGTTTTGAGCTGACAGTATTGTGACAGAAAAAACAAAGCCAATTAAAAGGCTTAGCTTTTTCATAATCAATTTGCTTTTATAGTGATGACTGCATCAATATCAATGGAATTATTACCAATACCACTATTGATAAAAAAGGTACTTATAGGATGGTGCGGTAGGCCCGAAAGCTCATAAGGGTAAGTTCCTCCGTAAACGCCAATATCCCCACCATTTAAACCTGCGTTTTTAGCTAAAGAAGAACTAGATAAAACTCGCTCATTTTCTTCTATATAACTTAAGCCGCCATAGCTTGACCCAATAAATACTTGCTGCCAAACGGCACTATTAATATTGTTTCCTAAGGCAGGAAGGTCATCAGCAAAACTTAAACAGTGAGAAATAGCATTATTATAGTTACTATAAGTGGATCCAACAAATAAAGTCAAGAAAATGCAATTGGTTAGAACTGAATTGTCAACGCCGCTTAACCCTTGGATCTGACAGTTTTTTATAATAGAGTTATCTGTACCAGATAAAGAGCCCGATATTACTGAGTTTTCTAGGACCATATTTAAATTTGAGTTTGTTCTAGACAATGTTCCTCTCCCATCTTGAATATAGGTTGTCATACACTTTCTTATAATCGGAGCTACACCTTCCGTTATTATGACCGAACCGCTTTCTGTACTATATAAATAAATGGATGATTGAATTTTTGAGGATTCAACTTCGACGTTCGGGGAATATATGTTAATGTCACCTAAATTCAGATTAGAAATAGTACTTGAACCACTACCAATACCTAAGGTTATAGCTTGCACATAAACGTGACGAGTATCTAATGGAATTGTTGTTAATAATGGATTGGTCAAATTATAGCCATTGCCTCTAAAATGGAGTTTTTTATCTACAGTAACGTATTCTGAATAAGCCGGATTTTCCCCTTGGTTTTTCCCATAGGGTTCTATTAAAATGACATCATTTGCACTAGCCGCATCCACGGCTGCTTGTATGGTACTGTACACATTCACACCAGTGATGTCTGGATCACCATTTACGCGGCGGGTGGTTTGGGCTAAAAGCGTAGTACTTAAAATAGTGAGTAAGAAAATGGAGTAGAGATTTTTCATTGTATTGTTGGTTTGATTTTATGCTATTTGAAATTGTTCTAAAATGTTTTTACGACGGCGGCTTACATTAAGCCTTAGGCCATTTTTTAGTTCTACTTCATATTGAGGGCCATCAGAATGAATGCGTTTCACAAACTTGGGATTTACCAGATGTGATTTATTCACTCTCAAAAAGTGCGTATGGCGTTCCTGGTGCCTTAGCAAAGTGGAGCTGGAAATTTCTTTTTTTCCATTTTCAAGATGGAATTCTGTGTAATTGATAATTCCTTTGAGATAAATTATTTCGCTTTGTGAGGGGAGTGTTAGTTTTTTCATGCTCTTTTTTATTTCAAAATTCTATCTATTAAGGGGTTTT
>NZ_JBSRVI010000139.1:0-37614 GCF_055134445.1 Arcticibacterium sp. | reverse complement strand
TTTCAATGCGAAAATCAAAGCTTTTAGATCTAGGTTTAGAGGTGTCAGGAGTATTGAATTCTTCCTTTTTAGACTATGTCAAATTTATGCTTAAAGAACTCATCCCCCAGATTTTGCTCTTGACCCGGTATTATTTCATGGCATAAGGTGCATGAGGAACCATCATAAAGACTTGGTTGGTATTATTTTTATGGTTTATCAGGTGTAAACCAATGAAGAACCCGAGATAGGTTCTTTTACGAACAACAGCAAAAAGCGAGGAGATGCTTTTTGTTCGGCTTTTTCTATGTGTAGAAATTTCCTAGATGGACTTAAAAGGAAAAAACCCCGGTAAAACCAGGGCCTTTCTCAACTTTATAGCCATGAAAACTAAATCTTAATAACCCTTTTAAGCCAGTTCTAACTTTAGGTCGTTTAATTTCTTTCTTATGGAAGTGTCTATCTGTGTATCTCCCACTTTTAGAACATATCCTCCTATTAATTCTTTATCTATTTTTTCTTCCAATTTAATAATCTTACCACTGGCATCTTTAACTATTTTAATAAACTCATCTTTTTGAGTTTCAGTTAAAGGCTCCACAGATGTAACGATTATTTTCTCAATATTATTAAGCTTAGCATACAACTTTTGATACTCTTCCGAAATGGGATATATTAATGATTCCCTGTTCTTCCTTGTTAAGACGTCAAAAATTGAATAAGTCACAGGATTAACGCGACTTTCGAAAATATCTTTTAAAATTGACTTTTTCTTATCGTGTCTTACTATTGGATTGGCCATTACAGCTTGAAACTCTTTATTCTGGTCACAGACCTCTGCAAAAAATTTCATGTCGTTATTGACATCCTCAACTACATTCTGCTCAATGGCAAAGTCAATTAAAGCCTTTGCGTACCTATAAGCTACTACCGCGTTTGACATATTACTAATTTGTCCTGCCCGATTTAAAAGTACTTACGTAAATTTAACTATCTCGGATCGAAACATCGTTAATCTTTGTTTATTATTATTCGAAGAACTTATTGAACGAGGGCACTTTTTAATTTAAGTTGGCCTCACCAATCAAATTCGTTACTAATTCGGAATGAGCCCCTTTAGAAGACAACTCTTTCTTCATTATTTTTTCTGCTATAGAGATAGACAATGTAGCAACTTCTTTTCTTAAGTCCGCTATCATGGCAGCTCTATCTTGAGCAAGTGTATCTCTTGAATCAGAAAGAATCTTATTCGCTTCAGCAGAAGCTGTTCCTTTGGCATCAGAAATCATTCTAGCCGTAGTTTCTTTAGCTTCTTTAATCATCTTGTCTCTTTCAGTTCTTGCTTCAGCTAACAATTTCTCATTGTCAGATTTAAGCTTTGCCATTTCAGCTCTTGTTTCTTCAGCCATTTTTAAAGCAGAGCTGATCTCTTCTTCTCTTTCGCTCAAAGCTGAAAGGATACCCTTCCAAGCAAACTTTTTCAAAACGAAAAACAAGGTTAAGAAGATAACCAATTGCCAAGCAATAAGACCTATACCAGGAGTTAATAATTCCATATTATTATTAAAAATTAATCTTTAAAATAAAGTTTTGCTCTGACACCTAATGTGAACAGAGCAAAACGATGTGTTAATTATCCAAGGATGGCCAAAAGACCAACAACCACACCAAATAAGGCTACCGCCTCAATAAGTGCAGCGATGATAATCATCATTGACTGGATTTTACCTGCAGCTTCTGGTTGACGAGCAACGCCCTCCATAGCAGATCCACCAATTTTACCAATACCGATACCAGCACCGATTGCCGCAAGACCAGCACCAATTGCACCACCCATTGCAGCTAAGCCAGCTCCTGATTCAGTAGCAGCTTGTAAAAGAATGTTTAACAAAGACATTTGTAAAACGATTTATAGTTAATAAAAAAATAAACACAACCTAAGGTCAATTAATGATCATGGTGCTCTTCAATAGCACTACCGATATACATTGACGACAACAAAGTAAAGATATACGCCTGAATAAACGCTACAAGAATTTCAATTAAAGACATGAATGTACCAATGGCCCAAACGCCTCCACCTACAGCATAATTCTTAAACATGAATATTAGTCCTATAAAACTCAACAGGATAATGTGACCACCTGTCATGTTTGCAAAAAGTCGAATGGTTAAAGAGGCTGGCTTCATGATAACTCCAATAATCTCAATTAACCAAAACAATGGTTTTAACCAACCCGGAACACCTGGAGGAGCTACTATGTGCATCCAGTAATTCTTATTTGCTTTGAAATGAACAATCACAAAAGTAATAAGAGCTAAAGTCAATGTTACTGCAATGTTTCCAGTAAGATTAGCAGCACCTGGTGTAAGACCTATTAGATTATTCACCAATATAAAGAAAAACAAAGTAAGCATATACGGTAAATAAGCTTCGTACTTCGGGCCAATACTTGGCTTCACTACTTCATCTTTAATGGTCATTATGACAGGTTCAAAGAAAGACTGAATTCCGCTAGGAGCCTTTCCTCTATTCTTCTTATATCCTCTACCTACAGCCGTGAATACTAATAATAAAATGATAGCACTTAAAAGTAAAGAGGCTACATTTTTAGTAATAGAGAAATCCCAAACTGTGGCGTGATGATCGTCTGCTAAAGCTATTTTTTCATGATGATTTACATAAGGGCCGTAAACACCATTATTCTCGTCAAACCTAGCAGAAGAGAAAACATCTAAGCCATACTGGCTTGTATAAAGAATGACAGGTAGTGGTAATTTAAACCCATGGGCAAACTCCCAACCGTGCTCATCTAATATATGGTGCATAATCATACCACCCATATCAAAGGTCTCTTCAGCATGTTCTTCATGCCTTTCCACATAATCTTCATGTTCCGGATTAGCTGACACGGTCTCGTGCTGAGCAAATAAATAACCGAACGAAAAAACTGATAATGAAACAGTTAATAGTAACTTTTTAAACATTGTTTAGGTCTTCTGTATGTTGACTTATTGTAGTCTCTACTAAAATCGCTGCAATTTACGACTTAAACCGAAAATTTCAAACAAGGTGAAAAATAAATATAGTACAAAAAAATTAACAATGAACATCATTCTGTTTTCTACACCCAAATATAGATTCACAGCCACAAATATGATACTCGCTAAAAACTTAATAATTACTGTTGCAAGATAAAACTCTATGAATTTATCTCTTTTATCGCCCATAACCTGACCTATCACCACATGTAAGAGATAAGAAATAGCCGAGAAAAAAACCAACATTATATATTTCTTGGCATGTAAAAAAGGCAATGGCCCAAAATGATCAGCTAGGAAAAATACAATTAATAAAAATACGATCAACAGAAATGTCTTCTGCATGAAATCTAAATTTAGTTATTCTTAATTTTTTCCAAAAGTAAGAAATATACGAATGAACAAAATGCAACACGAAACTATATCATTACCTAATGGCGACCGTTAAAGAAACTTTGAAATTTTAATTTGGTAATATTTCAAGGTAAGTCGTTAGTGTTATCCACAGTTTAAAACACCTCGATTGCATTTAAACAAGATCAATTAAGTCTAAGATAATTTCCGTAAAATAAAATGCTTTTTTCTCCCCCCTTTACTGATTACATTTCATTAAGTTTGTATCCTTTTCTAATCCAAAAGGCAAAATAATTCATAAATCGTCTAGAAAAATTTGACCCCAATAAGTACAGTGAATGAGGCAGGAATAGTTTGGGAGAATTGCTTAAAGGTAATTCGTCAACACACATCAGATCAAAGCTTTAAAACTTGGTTTGAGCCCGTGATGCCTTATAAGTTAAATGGCAAAAAACTAATAATTCAGGTTCCAAGCCAATTTTTCTACGAATGGTTAGAAGATAATTATGTGGAGCTTTTAAGAAAAGCTTTAGACTATTCTATTGGTCCAGATGGCCAGTTGGAATACTCCATTGTAGTAGATAGAGGAGACAAAGCCAATAATAAGCCTCCCCAATCTGTTGGAACCACAACTAATACCACCAATAACAACAATAGTAAAAGGGATTATTATGCTCCTAGGCACGAGCAACAACCTCCACAACAAGTTAAAAGCCCTTTTGAGCTTAGAGACCTAAACGCTCTTCAGTCTGACTCTTTTCTAAATAGAAGCTATTCTTTTGATAATTTCATTGAAGGAGATTGTAACAGACTTGCTAGAGCGGCCAGCTATGCCGTGGCAGAAAAGCCTAGTGTAACCTCCTTTAACCCACTTATGATCTATGGTGGTGTAGGTTTAGGAAAAACACACTTGGTTCAAGCCATTGGAAATTATATTAAGAACAATAGTCTCAGTGAAAAATTTGTCTTGTACGTTTCTTCTGAAAAATTTACAAGTCAATTCATAAATGCCATTAGAAACAACAGCCTACAGGACTTCATGTCATTCTACATGCAGGTAGATGTTTTAATTATTGATGATGTTCAGTTCTTATCTGGAAAGGAAAAAACACAAGAAACCTTCTTTCATATTTTCAATCACCTGCACCAATCTGGCAAGCAGATCGTAATGACCTCCGACAGGCCACCTAGAGACTTAGAAGGAATGGAGGACAGACTACTTTCTAGATTTAAGTGGGGGCTTACTGCAGATTTGCAAAGTCCTGATTTAGAAACGAGGATAGCTATCATCCAAAAGAAACTTCAGCAAGAAGGAGTCAATATTGATTTTGAAGTTATAGAGTATTTGGCTCATAGTATTGATTCCAACGTGCGTGAACTAGAAGGTGTCATGATATCGCTTATCGCTCAGGCTTCTTTGACGCAGAAAACCATAGATTTAGCTTTAGCCAAACGAACTTTAAATCATATCGTAACCGAATCTGAAAAAGATGTCAATATCGATTCCATTATAGGGGTTGTAACGGAACACTTTCAGGTTAGAATAGCGGATTTGAAGAGTAAAAGTAGACTAAGAAGCATTGTAATTCCACGTCAAGTGGCTATGTACTTGGCAAAAGAATTAACAAACCTTTCTTTAAAATCTATTGGTTATCATTTTGGGGGACGAGATCACAGTACGGTTATTCATGCGATCCAAACAGTCAACGACTTAATGGATACCGATAAGGATATGAAAAGCCAAGTAGATAAATTAACTAAAAAATTCAAGAAGTAAGAGCAGCTGAAACCAGTTTCTTATGTATTTCTAGCACTTGAGGAATCAATAGTTGGCTTTCGTTTTCTATAACAAAGTCGGCCATTAATTTAAATGCTTCTGCATCTTTTTGGTTACCCATGATCTCTAAAATTTCCGCTCTAGATCTATGGCTATCTCTTTTCAGTATTCTTTGGATACGTACTTCCACGTCTGCATGTACATAAATGATATCATCTAAGCCTTGACCTTTTTCCATAATGGCAGCTTCTTTAAGGACGTAAGCCTCCTTATGGTGATTTGCCATCCAAAGCTCCGAATGCAATCTTACGGCTGGATGTACTATTCCATTTAAAGCGTTTAGTAATTCGTGATTATTAAAAACCTTTTCCTTTACATAAGAAATATTATAAAGTCCATTTTTATAAGCATCGTTTCCTAACAAATAAGTAATGGCCGTTTTAATATCCTCCTCCGAATTAATTAGATGCTTGGCTTCCAAATCTGCATAATAAACCGGAACTCCTAAAATTTCAAAAATCCGACAAACGGTGCTTTTGCCAGAGCCTATTCCCCCAGTGATTCCAACTTTAAGCATCTTTCAGTTCTGAATAAACTTTGATTTTTTTCATAAAATAACACCATACGATGGAGTGCTCATAAAGCCCCCTTTCAGATTTCGGTTTTCCTTTAGCATTTTTTACAATATAGGGTATCATTCCATAAAAACTGAAATGAGCCTTTAGAATAGCAAAAAAAAGCCTTGGACTCCCCTCAAGTAAAAACTTAATACCCGATACCCCATCCAAAATTAATCTCATAAAAATTACTGGCAGAGCTCTTGGTAAAGGCAAATTCTTAAGGAGCATAGCCAAGCTATTTCTATAATTCAGAAAGGTTTTTTGTGGGTTAGCTTTATGGAGTGTTCCACCTCCTAAATGATACACCGTGCTATTGGGTACAAAACCTATTTTAAATCCTGCATTCTTTATTCGCCAACACAAGTCAATTTCTTCCATATGTGCGAAAAAGCGAGGGTCAAAACCACCTAATTCATGAAAAACATTGGCTTCTATGGCTAAACAAGCCCCTGTTGCCCAGAAAATATCTATTTGCTGATTATACTGCCCTTCGTCCTTTTCACAGGTGTCAAATATCCTTCCTCTACAAAAAGGGTAGCCCCATTTATCTAAAAAACCTCCCGCAGCACCCGCATACTCAAAAAGTTCTGGATGGGTATATGAACGTATTTTTGGTTGACAAGCCACCATATTTTCTTCATTTTCCAATAGGGAAACCAAAGGGTTCATCCAGTTTTCAGAAACCTCAACGTCAGAATTAAGAAGAATGTAGTATTTAGCAGAAATTTCCTTTAGTGCTTTATTATAACCTCCCGCAAAACCAGTGTTTGTTTCAAAAGACAAAAGTTTAACCTGAGGAAATTTTTCCTTTAAAAAAGAAATGGAACCATCGCAGCTTCCATTATCTGCCACCCAAATCTCTGCGTCCCTTGTATATTTTATAACAGAAGGTAAGAAGGTATTGAGATGCTTTTTGCCATTAAAGTTTAATATTACTACTGCGGTACTCAATAGATTTATTTGTTAAACATAGAGCCCAAATCCATTCCAGGTATATTAGGCATCATTCCAGAAGTAGCATTTTGAAGTTCTGCTTTAGATTTTACTTCTACGTTTTCTAAAGCTTTATTGGCCGCAGCCACTATCAAATCTTGTAAGATTTCTATTTCGTCCTTGTTAAGGAGTTCTGGCTCTATCACTACACTTTGTAGTTCCTTTTTGCCATTCACAGTAACCTTAACCATCCCAGCCCCAGATTCTCCCTCAGCAGTGATGTCGCCTAGCTTACTTTGAGCCTCTTCCATTTTTGACTGAAGCTCTTTCACCTTTCCCATCATACCCGCCATATCAAACATTCCCATATCTTTTTCCTATTAAATGAATTGTAAATTTAATAAGATACAAATGATATTAAAATGATTATTTAAGAATGGTAATTATACCACTCCTATCAAACGCTTCTCCAGCCAGACTAATTCCGCTAATTCTGTAGCTATAATTTCCACCAGGTACTGGTACGTTAGATTTAGGACTATTGCCGTTCCAGCCATTGCTATCTAAATCATCATTATAAAGAATAGAACCCCATCTATCGAATATGGTTATCGTTCCGCTTTTAACAAACTTGGAATGAATAACAAACCTTTCGTTACTTCCATCTCCATTAGGACTAAAGGCCGAAGGGATGAAAATATCTGCTGGAATAGGCATTTCAACCGTATTACTATAAGAAGGGATTGAGAAGTTTGTAAAACCTGGGATATCAACGAATTGCTGAGCTAAAATTCTAAATTTAATAGTTGGGTTTTTAGCATTTGCTATTAACAAACCAACTCCCTTAGTGAGATCATAAGTTCTAAACTGAGGCAAAAATGCTCCAATATCTTCATTATAACTTTCCACGGTATATTCTGCAGGCGTAGAAGTAATGATGGTATTAGGGAAAGAGAAATTGGTCCAATTCAAGGTATTACCTTTATAAGAAAGAAAAACTGTACAAAATTCAGGAGATAAATCTGATTGAATTCCACAAGCATCCTCCACTTGGTATTTATAACAATACTCTCCTGAACTAGCCTGAACAGATATGTCCTTAAAGCTATTTGATGGGGACTTACCGATATCTACGAAGTCTTTGTCTGTAGAACTCTTATGCAAAAATCTATATTCGTTTGCATCTGAGTTATCTAGTAAAACCAATTGAACTATAGAATCGTCATTACCTAAGTAACCAGCCTGAATCAAACCATTTGGAATAATTTTAGTAGATGCATCCATTGGATTAATATCCAATTTTTTAGACGCAATGGTTACAAACTCTGTATTCCCATCAATTATCACCGCATATCTGGCCGTTATTTGATAATTATAAACTTCATTACATTCCAAGTCTATATCTTCAAATCTATCATCAAGATTAGAAAATAGTGGTAGCGAATTCAAACAATTATCACAGCCTACCACATCTTTTAGTAATTCCAATTGCTGCGGAACTCCAGAAGGATTTGTAGGCAACTTCCAAGAAATAGTAGCATCCGAAGAGCTAGACTGCGTCGCAGAAATAGCAATGTCGCATACTATATTTGAAGTTACATCATTACCGCAAGGATCTATAGTTTTAACCCTATAACAGTATTTTTTACTGGGTGATAAACCCGTAATGGTGAAGTTACCAGCGGTTGCGACTCCTTTATCTATCCAAGTATAAGTGCCGCCTAAATCTTCTGCAATTTGAACCGTGAAAGGGTCCGTAATGTTAAAGTTTTTAAATGATATTACCGCACCATCTCCTGTAGAACTCAAACTATTAATAATGGGTTTTATGTTTTCATTGGCAGACTTAGCTACTGGATTGGTAGCACAAAGTTCATAACCATTTCGAAAATAAGAACCTGTCACCGTAACCTTAGCTAAGGTTCCTGTATAACTATGTGTATTGGAATAAGGAAGCGGCGTAACACCTACATCTACTAACTCTACTGAACCATCACCCCACTCTATTTTATACTTGTTGTGTTGATTGGCATTGTCTTTATCTATTTTTATAGTAACCGAAGTGCCATCGCAAGTAAAAATACTTGCCACCGGAGGATCTACCCGAATCACCTCAGCAGTTCTAGGTCCACAGCTTAAATATTTCTCTCCATTTACTTCGGCTATTTGTAGAATCCAATGAGCACCTGGAGTCAATACCTTTGTATAATTAAAAGCTCCACCTGTAAAACCTGCATAATCTCCCTGAAAACCGGGTGCTGTTATATCAATTTTATCGCTATAATCATAAACATACTGTACAGATGAAGGAAAGCCCGGAAGTGACCCATCTACTAAAAATTTAACCGAATAGTCCCTGTTAGGGTCGGCGGGCGTAGAACATCTACTGCTGGACATATTAAAAGTACCGCCCATTTTAAAACCAGGAGGAGCCGTAGTACAGGCTGCTGGTTTTGGGGGTATCGTTTGGGAGTAAGCATTATTTACAAAAGCAAAACTCACGATGGCTATAAAACTCATCGTTAATGTATTCTTCAATTGCATCTTCATTATTCTCATTAATCGCATCAGCTAATCAGTGATAGGTAAAAAACAATAATCATGCCCAAAGTGAGTACTCCTTTTTTTAATAGGTCGAGACACAAAAGAAGACTGTTTAATTTAGCATTAAATTACGCATTATCAAAGAATTACAACTATCAGTTGACCCAAAAACTAGCTTTAACAAGAGGGTAACTTCAATTTTCTCTAACTAATTTTAAAGTTTTATTGTTGTAATGAGGTTAGAGGAAAGTCCCTTTAAAAAAGTAACATATCTTTGTGTATTAATATTTATTAGAAGAAGCTTCATGACGCAGATAAAACTAGATAGTATAGAAGATGCCATTCAGGACATAGCCTTGGGCAAAATAGTGGTAGTGGTAGATGACGAAGACAGAGAGAATGAGGGAGACTTTATTTGTGCTGCCGAAAAAATCACCTCTGAGATGGTCAATTTCATGGTTAAAGAAGGAAGAGGCCTCATGTGTGCCCCCCTTACACTTGAAAGATGTGAAGAACTAGGCCTAGAAATGATGGTAGGAAAAAACACTGCATCTCACGAAACACCATTTACCGTTTCTGTTGATTTATTAGGGCATGGCTGCACTACAGGTATTTCCGCATCTGATAGGTCGAAAACAATTTATGCTTTAGCAGATGAAAAAACAAAACCTTCTGAACTCGGCAGACCAGGTCATATATTTCCTTTAAGAGCTGCCGAAGGTGGCGTATTAAGAAGAGCTGGACATACAGAAGCAGCCATTGACTTGGCCGTTTTAGCAGGATTAAAACCCGCCGGTGTTTTGATAGAAATCCTTAATGAGGACGGAACCATGTCTAGACTTCCTGATTTAAGAAAGCTAGCAGATAAGTTTAACCTTAAATTGGTTTCAATTAAAGACTTGATACAATATAGATTAAGTAAAGAAACTTTAATTAAAAGAGAAATAGGCGTTCAGCTCCCTACCGAATGGGGCAACTTTGATTTAATTGCTTTCAGACAAGTAGACAATAATCAACTTCACTTAGCACTAAAAAAAGGAAGCTGGGAAGAAGGAGATCCCGTGATGGTAAGAGTTCATTCTTCGTGTGTTACCGGAGATATATTTGGGTCGTGTAGGTGCGACTGCGGAAGTCAGCTTCATGAGGCCATGGCAATGGTAGAAAAAGAAGGTAAAGGGCTTGTGCTATATATGAATCAAGAAGGTCGAGGAATAGGCCTACTAAACAAGCTTAAAGCCTATAAACTCCAAGAGCAGGGTAGAGATACCGTGGAAGCCAATGTGGAACTTGGGTTTCTGCCTGACCAAAGAGATTATGGCGTAGGTGCACAAATATTGAGAGATTTAAATATTTCTAAAATCAGGTTAATCTCAAACAATCCAAAAAAGAGAGCTGGATTAATGGGTTATGGTTTAGAAATAGTGGATTCTATTCCGATAGAAATAACGCCAAATCAACATAATGAACTATATCTCCAAACCAAGAGAGATAAAATGGGACATGAAATTTTAGATAAATAATAAGATGAAGGTGAATATCAAAAAGATCCTTTTGAAATCCATAATTTATTTTTTTTCTATCAGTATAGGCTTGGTCGTGATCTTCAAGTTTGTACCTGTACCTGTCACATTCACGATGATAGATCAATGGGTTAGAGGAGGAAAACTTCACTATGACTGGGAACCTTGGGAGAATATATCTCCTGAACTGCCGATTGCGGTAGTTGCCGCCGAAGATCAGCTTTTTGCCGAACATAATGGGTTTGATTTTAAATCCATTAAAAAAGCCATGCAGTCGAACCAAAAAAGCCAGAAACTGAGGGGTGGCAGTACTATTTCTCAGCAAACGGCCAAAAACGTTTTTCTATGGCAAGGAAGAAGCTGGATTAGAAAAGGACTTGAAACCTACTTCACCTTTCTTATTGAGTTAATTTGGGGCAAAAAGCGGATTTTAGAGGTTTATGTCAATGTCTGTGAAATGGGACCTCAAACTTTTGGAGCACAAGCAGCTGCCAGAAAATATTGGAATATACCAGCGGCCAAATTAAGCAGAAACAAAGCCGCTAGATTAGCTGCTATATTACCAAGTCCTAGAAAATGGAAAGTGGTAAATGCAGGCTCTTATGTATCGAGAAGAACAAATCATATCGAAAGGCAAATTCGCCAACTGGGTGGACCTGCCTATTTAAATGCAATAACCCTATAGTATGTTTATTTTTGACGCCCATCTAGATTTATCCATGAACGCCATGGAATGGAACAGAGATTTACGATTGCCGCTTACCGAGCTTAAAGCCAGAGAGTATGGCATGACGGATAAGCCAGATCGTGGTAAAGCAACGGTTTCTTTTCCAGAAATGCATCATGGAGAAATAGGCCTCTGTGTAGGTACATTGATCGCCAGATATGTAAAGCCTGACTCTCAAATACCAGGCTGGCATAGTCAAGAGCAAGCATGGTCTCAGGTGCAAGGGCAGCTGGCGTGGTATAAAACCATGGAAAAAACGGGTCATCTGAAATCCATTTTGAACCAAAAAGACCTTATTGAACATATTCTACATTGGAAGCAAGGCAAAACACCTATTGGTTACGTTCTTTCTTTAGAAGGAGCTGATTCTATTATTGATTTAGAACATTTAGAAAAACTTCATTCACAAGGTTTGAGGGCCATTGGTCTTTCACATTACGGCCCAGGTGTGCATGCGTTTGGAACCGATTCGGAAGGAGACCTTCCTCAAAAAGGGAAAGATCTTCTAAAGAAAATAGAAGAACTAGGAATTATCTTGGATGTAACTCATCTATCCGATAAGTGCTTCTATCAAGCTTTAGATATTTTTAATGGTCCAGTATGGGCGAGTCATCATTTATGCAGAAGCTTAAGCCCACATAACCGTCAGTTAAGTGACGAGATGATTGGTCTGCTTTTAGAAAGAGATGCCGTTATCGGTATGGCTTTGGACGCTTGGATGGTGGTACCGGGATGGATTCGTGGCCAAAGCACCCCCGAAAGCATGGGTGTCAACATTGATAGTATTATTAACCATGTGCATCACATTGCAGAATTGGCTGGAAGCACTAAAAACATCATGATAGGCTCTGACCTAGATGGTGCTTTTGGAACAGAACAAACGCCCATAGAAATTCAAAGCATCGCCAATCTTCAGGATTTTATTCCATCTTTAACAAAAAGAGGTTTTACCGAAAGTGATATTGAAGGTATTATGTGGCAAAATGGTGTCCAATTTTTAAAAAAGAACTTGAAATAAAAAGAGCGAAGTGTTTTAAAACACCTCGCTCCTTTCAAACATGAAATTCGCAGAAACTATTTCTTATTTGCCCTTTCTTTTACCGTTTCGTAAATCATCACTTGGTTAGATGCAATCTTAGAGAAACCTCTCACGTCGTCTCCAGACCATGCATTATTCATTTCGCCATAGCTGCCAAATACGTCAGACATTAAATCGTAATCCGATTTAATTCCTAGTAACTCAAATCTATATGGAGCGAGCTTAACACGCACATCACCCGTTACATGAGCTTGAGTGGACTCAAAAAACGCTTCCATATCTCTCATGACTGGGTCGTTAAACTGGCCTTCATGCAATTGCATACCGTACCATTCTGCCAAGTTTTGTTTCCAATACTGTTGCCATTTGGTCAATACATGCTTCTCTAAAAGGTGGTGAGCTTTTATGGTGATTAATGGAGCTGCCGCTTCAAAACCTACTCTACCTTTAATTCCGATAATGGTATCTCCCACGTGGGTATCTCTTCCTATTCCGTAAGGCGTTGCCAAAAGATGTAATTTTCTAATCGCGTCTACTGGATTTTCAAAAGTCTCTCCATCCACACCTTTCAGTTCCCCTTTAACAAAACTTATCTTAATCTCTTTCTCTCCAGACTCCGTTCTTGGATTTGGGAAGGCACTTTCTGGTAAATTATCGTAAGAGTTTAAGGTTTCTTTCCCTCCTACTGAAGTACCCCAAAGACCTTGATTGATAGAATAAGTAGACTTGTGCCACTCTCTCACTACGCCCTTAGACTTTAAGAAATCTATTTCCGCTTCACGCGAAAGTTTCATATCTCTGATTGGCGTGATAATTTCCGCATTAGGAACAATAGTCCTGAATGCCATATCAAACCTTACTTGGTCGTTTCCTGCACCTGTGCTACCATGAGCTATGGCTGTGGCATTAATACTTCTGGCATACTCTGCTACCGCAACCGCTTGAAAAATACGCTCAGCACTCACAGAAAGCGGATACGTATTGTTTTTAAGTACGTTTCCAAAAACTAAATACTTGATACAGTCTTGATAGTATTTATCTGCTACGCGTGAAGTATGATGGCTTTTTACGCCCAATTCATACGCTTTCTTTTCAATATCGGCAATCTCCTCGTCCGAAAAGCCACCGGTGTCAACCAGCACGGAATGCACCTCCATACCTTTTTCTTCACCTAAGTATTTTACACAAAACGAGGTATCTAATCCTCCGCTATAAGCCAGTACTACTTTTTTCATTGATCTTTATTTTCCTTAAACGTGCCGCAAAAATAGGGATAAATCCCAGTTTTAGTTTAGAATAAATGCCTCAAAACTTTCTTATGACTTTATTTTGGGACTGTAAAATACATTACGAAAGCGATAAACCCGAAAACTAAATTGGGCAACCAAACCGCTAAAATGGGTGCCATGTTTCCAGATTCTGCTATACCTTTTGACATGATATAAAATAAAATGTAAACAAATGCAAGAACAAAACCGATGGCTATCTGGAAGCCCACACCCCCTCTCCGTTTTCTGGCGGAAACGATTAAACCCATCAGAGATAATATAATAACCGCAAAAGGCGTAGCAAAACGCTGGTAAAGTTCTATTTGAAAAGGTTCTATGCCCTCCGAACCACGACTTTCTAATAAGGCTATTTGAGCTTTTAAGTCATGAATGGTGAACGTTTCGTGAATGCTGTGATTGCTCTCGAAGTCTTTTGGATACATGCTTATGGTGGAGTCTGTAAACTGTCTTTCCACCAAAATTTTGTCTTTCATGATTCCCAATTCTCTAATTTTGTAATCATAAATTCGCCACTTCTCTAGGGTGTCCACCCACATGGCTCTTCTAGCAGACAGTTTTTCTATCAATTCATCATCTTCAAACTTTTCAATGGTAAAATCGAAGGCTGTTTTTGATTGGTTATTATAACTAGAAAAATAAACGTAAGTCTCTGGAGCCACGGTCATGTGAAAATCTCTATCAGAGAAAAAAAAGCGTTCTTTGATAAATTGATTTTCAAAATCTATTCGCTTAGCATTGGCTTTAGGTAAAACCCAACCCATCATTAAAAAAGAAAAAATACCTACAATGAGAGCACCTATTCCATAGGGAATCATTAACCTTCTAAAACTAACACCACTGGTAAGAATAGCTACAATTTCGGTATGGGCAGCTAGTTTGGCCGTAAAAAACACCGTGGAAATGAAAATCATTAAAGGGCTAATATAGTTTGCCCAATACGGTGCTAAGTTTAAATAATAGACCAATAATATGTCCTTAGAAGTGGCACCGCTTTGCACAAAATCATCATTATGATCTGCATAATCTATCACCAAAACGATCAATACAATGATTAGCACAGAAAACATATAGGTGCTTAAGAACTTCTTAATCAGATATTTATCTATTATATTCAATAATTTACGACTTAATTATGACTTGAATATTATTTGAAACCTCCGCACTAATTCGGACTATTCTATCTCCATCAACATTTAACTCAAGCGATTTATCAAAATCACTCTTTTCAATGACTTGAATTTTCAAGCCCAACTTCAAGCCCAATTTATCAAGGTGCTGTAAAAAATGAGCAGAGTCTTCAGAAACTCCCATTATTACTAAATTTTCATAGCTATCTACTTCAGACAACTTCATACTTTGAGACTGAGGCAAATTGCCTTCCTCATCGGGAATGGGGTCACCGTGAGGGTCAAACTTTGGATGGCCTAAAAAGTTATCAAGTCTGTCTGTTAATTCTTTTGATTTTATATGTTCTAGCTGCTCAGCCAAATCATGGATTTCATCCCATTTAAAACCCAGCTTTTCTACTAAAAACACCTCCCAAAGCCTGTGCTTCCTAATAATTCTAAGGGCTATTTGCTTCCCAGAATCTGTAAGATTTACCCCTTGATATTTCTTGTAATTTATATATTGCTTCTCTGCAAGCTTTTTAAGCATATCCGTAACAGAAGCAGCTCTAGTTTGTGTTGCCTCTGCTAGTTCATTAGTACTAACATCTTCACCATTTTTCTCCACAGATAAATGATAAATAGCCTTTAAATAATTTTCTTCGGTAAACGAAGCCATAATCTACTTTAAAATTCTGAGCACAAAACTAATCCAAATATGAGTGATAGAAAATGGATTGACCTTAATTCGCATAATTTAACCTACACTCAAAACGTTTTAAGTCATTAAACATTCAAACCTATGAAAAAGTATTTCGGTCTATTTATATTTATAACCGCATGTACCAGCAGTAAAAGTGTGGAACCCGGTCTGGAAATTAAAATCGCCGAACAAAACACTTATGAGTTCAATATTGCTTCAGAAAACAGCTCTATTAAAGTGTCAAAAATAGAAGACAGTAGATGTCCGGAAGACGTAGTCTGTATATGGGCTGGAGAGGCTGTTGTTACTTTCGATTTTAAAATCAACCAAAAAACTTTTAGCAATCAGCAACTGTGTCTTCAATGCGACCCAAAATCTGGTATACCGGAAGAAATTATCCTTGAAAATCAAAACATAAAACTGGTGGCTGTAAGTCCCTACCCAAATGCACAGAATTCACAAAGCGATAAGATTGCCACTTTTAAAGTGAATTAAAATGCTGTTAAAACAGTTATAAACTACCCAGAAAGGGTAAATTCACAAAAAACGCATTAGCATTAAACCACAAGAATGAAAAAATCAGAAATTAAGTTTTTAGAAGGTCCTAAGTCTAGGTGGTCTGAGTTTAAAATGGCCATTGAAGTTTTTAGAGAGTTCATAAAGGGATTCAGAAACCTTCATTTCATTGGACCTGCCGTAACGGTTTTTGGCTCAGCAAGATTTAAGGAAGACAACGAACACTATATTAAAGCGAGACAACTGGCCGGAGAAATAGCCAAAACGGGTTTCACCATTTTGACTGGAGGCGGCCCTGGTATTATGGAAGCGGCGAACCGAGGAGCAAAAGACGTAGGCGGAAAATCTGTAGGTATTAACATTATTCTTCCGCACGAACAGTTCCCAAACCCTTATTTAGATAAATGGGTAGACTTGGAATACTTTTTTGTTAGGAAAACACTTCTTATAAAATACTCTTACGCTTTCGTTATTTGTCCTGGAGGCTTTGGGACTTTAGACGAATTCTTTGAGGCAATGACCTTAATTCAGACGGGTAAAATAAAGCAATTTCCTATCGTCATATTTGGAAAAGACTTTCACCAACATATTGAAATGCATGTGCAAAAAATGATTGAAGAAAAAACCATTTCTGCTGACGATGAAGACTTGTTTTTAATCACCGACGATGTCGCTGAGGCCGTAGAACATATTAAAAAATATACGATTATTCCTTTTGCTTTAAAGTATACGCCGAGTCCAATTTTCGGTGAGCGTTCCTTATAGCAAAAAGGAGCATCTGTGAAAATCAGGTGCTCCTTTTTCATAAATATCTTGGTTTTAGAGGAATATATTCCTTGGTTTAATCAATATACCTTTTGGTTATTGGCTCATAGCTATCTATGCGTCTATCTCTAAAATATGGCCATGTGGTACGGTAATATTCTGTTATTTCGGAGTCTATTTCCTGAACATGCACTTCCTCTTTATCATGAGAGGCTAGATAAAGCAGTCTCCCATGTGGATTTGCTACAAAAGAGCCCCCCCAAAATTGCTGTTCGGCCTCCTGCCCTACTCTATTTACTGAAACTACATGCACGCCGTTTGCTATAGCGTGGCTTCTTTGAATAGTTTGCCAAGCTTCATATTGTTCTTTATTGATAACCTCACTTTTTTCGGTGGTATCCCAGCCTATTGCCGTAGGGTAAAACAAAATCTCAGCACCCATAAGTGAAGTTATTCTAGCAGCCTCTGGATACCATTGGTCCCAACAAATTAACACGCCAATTCTACCAAATTTGGTATCCCAAACTTTATATCCTAAATCGCCTGGAGTGAAATAGTATTTCTCATAATATCCCGGGTCATCAGGAATATGCATTTTTCGGTATTTGCCCAGATAAGCTCCATCAGCATCTATAACTGCTGTGGTATTATGATAAAGGCCTTTGGCTCTTTTTTCAAAAAGCGAAGCTATGATTACAATATTTAGTTCCTTAGCTAAGTCCTGGAAACGCTCCGTTGTAGGCCCCGGTATCGCTTCCGCCAGATTGAAATTCTCAGGCCTTTCTACATCGCAAAAATACAGTGAGGTAAAAAGCTCTTGAAGACAAACAATATTAGCACCTTTTACAGCGGCTTCTCTTGTTTTCTCTATTGCTTTTTGAATATTTGTTTCCACATCAGAAACACAACTCATCTGCACCAATCCTACATTTACCTTCATTTCTGCTTTTTATAAAAGATTTAAACAAAAGACGTAAGACTTCTTTGAAAATTGAAATCATACTGAAACTTTTGTCACTAGACATAAAGAACCAAATGGAAAAGCTAAAAATTCAAATCATCAATTTTGAAAGTCCGTTTTACAAAAAGGAATTGGAGTTACGCGACGAAGTTCTTCGAAAACCGCTGGGTCTTAAGATCGAAAATGATGACTTAAGTGATGAAGTAAATCAAATTCATTTTGTTGCCATTTTAGATAATGATGTAGTGGGTGTGGTGGTTTTGAAAATAGAAAGCCACATTGGTAAACTCCGTCAAATGGCCGTGGACCCAGAAATTCAAGGAAAACAAATCGGCAAAAAACTGGTAACCGCTTTAGAAGCTTACGCCAAAGAGAATGGACTGAAAGAGATAAAACTACATGCCCGCCATTATGCTGCTGGTTTTTACGACAAACTGGGGTATTTAAAAACAAGTAAACCGCTATTTCAAGAAGTGGGGATAGACCATTATGAAATGATTAAGATTATCTAAAGTAAGAAAAGCCGAATTGCATGATCTTGGCTCAAAAGGACGCCAAAAAAAATGATTCTTTGGTCGTTTTGCTAGGGGCATTCCCTTACTTCTACAACTGGCTCCTATGGAGCTGACTTAAGGTTTGATTTTTAATCACAATCTTCCAAAGTATAGTTTGTGGTATTAGTGAAACTAGAACCTCCGCTAACTGTTACCAAATAGCTTTCTAGATAACCATTTGAGTTTACCTTAGATTCAGAAACCACTCCCGTAGTAAACAGCTCGACACCGCCATTATTATCAGGATAGTAGGTTTCTATAATGGTGCCATCACCACCCAAAACGCTTTTAAATGGGGTTTCAGAAAACAAGTCAAAAGGCATCCCAGCCGAGGTAATTAGGCTCTCTGGCGATTTCAATAAGTTGACTGGTTTCACTATTTTTCTAAGGGTTAAATCGCCATTCACAGCGAACTCTTCCGTTTTAATCAGAGAACCTTCCGAATTATATTCAAACGTCGTGTATGGGGTTCTTGTCGCTCCCTCATAATTATAGGTAAACTTTGTTAACTGACCCTTTGCGTCATATTCCAATTCATTAAAGCCATCATATCCATCACTATATAGATAATCAACTCTTGAAATCTTATTACCAGAATAGGTATAGCTCTCATCAATAATGGCCACCCCATCTCTTTTCCAGGCCGTGGCGGTAAGCTTTCCTGAGCCATCATAAATAAGATTAACGTTATAGACATATCCTGAAAGGAAATAAGTAACCGTTTTAATTAGGTCGCCGTCATACTCAAAAGCAAGCCTTTTGGTTGATGATAATGTGGCTTGGCTAATTTTACAATTATCCTTTTCAGCTTCTACCTCTGTTTTACTACAGGCAATGCTCAAAAAGACGAAGGAGATAAGGAGTATTTTTTTCATGACTTATTTTTTTTAGCCAAATTATCACCTCTCTCTCCTTCTTTTATTCAAAAAATCAACAAGCCGTTACCCAAGACAGATAACTGGTACAGGTTTCTATTTTGTGGATTGTATTAAATCTATAAAAATCAACCTATCGGCAGAAATTATACACATTCGAGTGATCAAAATCTGTGAAGCCTTTCTTTGAAAGAAACTAGTTCTAAAGATTTTGACATGATAAAAAGAAATTGAAATTACCTTGTTAGATTTACTCTATGAAGCCCAAAAATTCACACCCCTTAAAAACACTTATTATCAACGGTATTCTTGTAATATCGGTACTCTCATTAAAACTTCCTTTAGAACAAATTCTCAATAAAATCTTAGTTAACCCTATTCTTAGCAACTTAAGAACTTCGTTTTTAACTGATATTCTAATACTTGCTCTTTTTGTACTAATGATTTATGTCGTGGTCAAATCGACTACGAAACCCTCTGTCTCAACTCTTGCCTTCGTATCCTCAATCAGCACTATCTATATATTTTATAGACTAAATATTAAGATTGACAATTTCTATAACTATGATAGTTACAACCTTTACTCATTTGAGAGTCTAAAATGGTTAAGGTATACTGACATAATTTGGGGAATATCATTAATCCTTTTCCCCAAATATTTTATTAAACACAAACCCAATCTTAGGAATCAAGATGAAGATTCTCTCTTCCTTCAAGACATACCAATTTCTTCAGAAGAAGACGATGAGTTAATGTTTAGAAATTATGTTGAAGAGCTATCAAAAAGAATTAATTCAACATCGTTCAAAGAAGCCTTTGCTATTGCTATCAATGCCCAATGGGGAATGGGTAAAACTTCTTTCCTCAATCTTTTAGGAAAAGAGCTTAAAAAAAGTGACTCCAATAGAATCATGAAATTCGACCCTTGGAAAAGCACAAATTCACACTCCATTTCCAAAGATTTTTTTGCTCTACTAGAAGAAGAAATTGATTCGTTTGAATTAAAAATAAAGTCTAGATTACGAGAGTATTCTGACAAATTAGAAGGTAAGGATAACGGACTTTTAGGGTATTTAAATAGAGTACTATTTTCAGAAATACTTACAAAAAAGAGCAAAACGGACATTTACAAACAGATAAAAGACTACTTCTCGACCTCCGAGAAAAAGTTTATAGTATTTATAGATGATATCGACAGATTAGATTCAGACGAAATTTTAGAAATATTAAGGCTTGTTAGAAACACAGCGAACTTCCCTAACATCAGCTACATATTGGCATACGATAGAGAATATGTAATGAAGGCTATAAAAAGTAAGTCTATTGCAAATCCAGAAACTTACTTAGAAAAAATCATCCAACTTGAAATTCCACTACCCTCCTACACTCAGAACCTATTAAGTGAATACTTTAAAGATGTCTTTATTAATAAGTTTGGAGAAACTACTCTAAAAGAAAACGGCGTTGACTCCTTATTCCTTTACCATAAATGGCTACAAAATATAAGGGACATCAACCGATTTATAAACGCTTTAGAGCTTAACTATGCAAGGCTTAAGGAAGAGGTGGATTTTACAGATTATTTTAGATTAGAGCTTCTTAGGTTTAAATATCCTTCTGTTCATCGCCAACTATTTATAAGGCAATATGATTTCCTAGATTCAAAAAGCGAATACGATCAAAGATTAGTCTTTAAGTTTCAAGAACAAAAAGAATTCCAAAACGAATTGAGTTCGATTAAAACATTTAAATATTTCCTCTTAAAGAAAGCTGAATATCTTTCTTTAGGGACTTCAGAAATAAATGAAATTGTAAATTTAACAGATACCATTTTCCCTACAAATTCACCCAGGTATGAGCTAAGTGAAGATAAAATCCTTGCTAACTATCCAAACAAATTCAACCGATATTTCACCTATCAATTACAAGACAAAGAGTTGTCCAATTCAGAATTTAAACGAAACTTCCAAAAAGATTTACCTCAACTTTTTAGTTATCTGGAGCAGTCTGTGAGTAATGGTCTTGAGCTAGCTCTAGCTGAGAGATTAAGCATCCGTCCTAGTTTAGAATCAAGAGAAGACTTTGAAAAATATATCCTCGCAATGCTTCATTTTTCCAGGCAAAAATCCAACTACCGGTCTTACAATATCGGCAACCTAGTTCAATTCAATAGCTCATCTATTATAACTGAATTATTAAACTGGGAAAACAGTAAAGTGGTTAAGTATTACAATGGTTCAACAAGTCAATACAAAGAATTCTTGATTAAAACGTTGTCAAAAAGTGAATTTCCACATATTGCAGAAATGGAGCTAGTTTCCACGTTTCTAAATCAAGGAAGGGAAAAGCTTTTCATTCCTTTAGAATACGAAGAATTGATTAGTATCAACCTAAAACACTTTGAAAACTATTGTTCAGAAACGCAAAAAATGAACTCGGAAATTTGGCAGATATATAAATTCACTTGGTCAAGTGAACCAAGTGTAGAAGCATTACCAAATGATAACAAATTTATACTTTCAGAAGCTTCATCAATTTTGAGAGCATTTATTCTTGAGAAAGATTTTGAAGGTTTTCTTAAGTCCACGGTTTTCAATTCTCTTCGTTCTGAAACATATCACATTGACAAATTGGCTTTCCAAATTATTGAACCACAAGAAATTAGCCAATTACTTAGTAGGCCAAGAACAGAGTTCATGAACATATTTAAAAAGTTCTTCCAACAATATGAAAAGAATGAATTCAACCCCGTGCCGTCACCCGAGCTAGCTAACTATTTTAAACGACACCCTAAAACTTAATCCCAAACCTCTTCCCTAATTCCTCTAAGCTCTCTACCACTTTATCATTCAGTGGCAATCCTGTTTGAAGGCGTTCTGCTCTGAAGTTACGCTCTTGGTCTCCAGGAATTTGGACTGTTTCCCCATCTATAGCAGGTGCTGATCGGAATCTGTTTATCCAAATATCCATGTGCTCTTTAAAATCTGATGCTGGTCTGAAACCATCAATACGCATGGCTCCTAAAAAGTGACCTGTCCCCTTTCCTACTTGCTCAGCAGCTACTCCGTGAAAACCTGCCGTAGCAAATGGCGGCACCCAAGGCCCAAAATTTGCTCCTGAAAGTACGCCAGAAAAAATATCAACTATAGAACCCAAACCGTATCCTTTATGGCTTCCGTGTTCTCTATCGCCGCCTAAAGGCAACAAACCTCCACCCTCTTTTACGGCGTTATTATTATCCGTTGCATTGCCATCGGCATCTTGAACCCAACCCATAGGTGCAGGCTTACCTTGCCTTTGAAGAATCTCCATTTTACCGTATGCTACGGCTGTTGATGCAAAATCAGCTAAAAATGCGGGTTGCTTATTGGCCGGTATGGCCACAGAAATAGGATTGGTACCTAAAAGCTTTTCTTTTGAAAAAGTAGGAACTACCAGCGGAGCAGCATTGGTCATGGCCCAGCCTATCATGTCTTTTTCTAAAGCCAAAGAAGAGTGATAACCCGCAATACCAAAATGATTTGAGTTTTGAACCGATACCCAGCCACTACCTACATTTTCCGCCTTTTCTTTAGCCACTTTCATTGCAAATGGGGCTACTACTAAGCCCAAACCTCTATCTCCATCCACAGTGGCGGTAGAAGGTGTTTCGTGGATAATCTTAATATCTGGTGTCGTATTAAGTCTTCCGTGGTCGTAAAGTCTCACATAACCCGCCAGCCTAGCCACACCATGTGAGTCTACTCCGCTTAGGTCTGCAGAAATTGTACGTCAGCCGCTAGCTTGGCGTCTTCTTCTGAACAGCCAATGGCCATGAATATATTTTCGGTAAACTTCTGTATCTCTTTATGGTCAAACATTTCTTCGTAAGGTAAAATTGTACTGCGAAATTATCAATTCTGAATTCTAGCTAATGCTAAAATTGAAAAAAAAGCGTTTTTAGAACCAATTGCACATTAATTCGATTTAGATCTTACAGAGAATTGCAATAGAATTCGTATATTTTAATTATTCTATCAACTAATTATGAAAATCTTAAACACACTCCTACTTCTTCTTTTCGTGAATTTTGTCATGGCTCAGGATATTCAGAGCAAAGCACAAATAGAACACATTACGGTTTTCCAAAACAGGGCACAAATTGCGTCAAACGTAACCGCAAATCTTAAAAGCGGTGTTTCTAAAATCATCATTTCCGATCTGGCCTCAACTATTGACAATAATACCATTCAAGTAGGAGGAAAAGGGGATTTTGTTTTACTGGCGGTCAACTTTGAAAAAGATTTTATTTCCAAAAAAGTAATCATGCTTCAAGATTCTCTGGAAATGATTACGGCAAATATTGACCAAATAGACATGCAATTGGATGTCAATAAGCGGGAAACAGAAATGGTTATGGACAACACCAAAATCAAAAGCGATACAGACGACCTGCTTTCTTCCGATTTAGAGGAAATGAGTGCTTATTTCAGGAAAAAACTAACCGAATTAGGAACTCAGAAATTGACTTTAAATAAGAAAAAGAAAGTATTAGAAACACAAAAAAGTGGCATTGAAAATCAATTAAAAACAGACCCATCAAGAAACTTGCCTTTGGGTAAAATAATATTGACGGTTAAGGCCAATAACGCCACCACAGCAAGGTTAAGTTTAAAATATTTGGTTTATGGGACAGGTTGGAACCCAAATTATGACATCAGGGTAGCCAACACCGAAAGCCCTGTAAACATCAAATACAAAGCAGAAGTATATCAAAATACAGGAGTAAGTTGGGACAATGTGAAACTCAGCCTTTCCACAGCTCAGGTAAACCGAAGCTCCGTAAAACCAGAAATATATCCTCAATACCTAAATTTCTATGAAAACAGACCGCCCGCAGCTGCCAGAGCTGGTGCTCTAATGAAATCGGCGTCGCCTATGGAATCTATGGCAGATGTAGGCATAGATATGGTAACCGCTGCAAACTATGCTGAACTAGTTGAAAACCAATTAAATGCACAGTTTGACATCAGCCTACCATACACTATTAAATCTGGAAAAGCGGAAACTGTCGAAATTCAAGACCTTAACCTAGATGCCAAATACACGACTTACGTAGTACCAAAGTTTGATGAAAATGGATTTCTAGTAGCCGAAGTAAAAGACTGGGAAAAATATAAGCTGCTTCCTGCATCCGCAAATGTATATTTTGAAGATACTTTTGTGGGACAATCTTATATAAAGCAAGCTGGAGTGGAAGATATTCTTAAAATTAGTCTGGGTAGAGATGAGAGAATTCAGGTAAAGCGAGAAGAAATAAAGGATTATAAATCGACCAGAACGTTAGGGTCTAATGTAAGACAAAGCTTAGGGTTTGAAATCACTGTTAAAAACGAAAAAAAAGAAGCTGTTAATGTGATAGTGGAAGACCAACTTCCAGTTTCTCAAAACTCCGACATAGAAGTGGAAACGGAAGAATTAAGCGGTGGTGTGTTAGATGCGAAAACAGGAAAAATCAAATGGTCGGAATCAATTCCTGCCGCTCAGAGCAAAAAAATATTACTTAAGTACACCGTAAAATATCCAAAAGACAAAAGGGTGACAAACCTTTAATTTATGCAAAGAATTCTCAAATCGTTAGTTAACTATTTCATGAGAGGGCTTCTGTTTGTAGCCCCAGTTGGTTTTACCCTGGTATTATTATACAGTGCCTTTGATTTTGTAGACAGTCTAGCGAGAATACGTTTTGCGGCGGATAATCCAAGCCAGGAATATGTTATTCCTGGCTTGGGTTTTTTAATTGTGATTGGTGGCACAGCCCTAACGGGTTTTGTTTTCACCCGATTGCTGCCTAGCACCATTCAAAATTGGATAGAAAATGGCATTAAAAACCTTCCACTGGTTAGGATTTTTTATTCCGCTTTTAAAGACTTGATATCCGCTTTTGTTGGCGACAAAAAGAAGTTTAAACATCCGGTTTTGGTAACATTAAATAAGGAAAACAGTGTAAACAAGCTAGGATTTCTAACCCAAGAGAGCTTAGAAGAGATTGGAGAAAAAGACATGGTTTCTGTCTACTGCCCACATAGTTACGCCATTTCTGGCGACATGTTTATTGTACCGAAAACAAGTATAAAACTGGTTGATTTGTCCAGTGCCGAAGCCATGAAAATAATAGTCTCTGGTGGAGTATCTTTCTCAGACAAAAACTAGGTGCTCAGATATATGAATAAAAATATCCCTCTCCTTTTAGCATTATTCCTATTCACTGCTAATCTCATGGCTCAAGACCCTCACATGAGAGACCCAAAGTCTGTGGAAGAAATTCTTAGGAAGAATAATCCAGAAGAATTTGAAGCGATGCAAAATGGGGAGAAATATCTGGTGATAGAAAAAATAGGCTCAACCAAAAGGAAGAAAATCTATATGGACGAGCAAATATCTATAGGGACTGATGATATGTTATTTTTAGGCGAATTAACTCGACTAACAGACAGTACACTATCCATGACTTATTTTGATAATACGATGCAACGTTATCAAATTAGGATGTTCTATCTGAAAGACATTGACTTTATGCATAAAAGAATTGTTGGAAAAGGATTGAACTACAAATTCTCACCAATTTTCTTTCTTCCACTACTTTTTGAATGGGTTTATTTCAAAAGAAAGCCATGGGAAAACATCAACACCATTTACTATATGGTGGGCATAGAAGCCGGTAGGATATTGTTATCTAACAGACAAAAACTGTTTAATAAATACAAATTCAACGAAAAAAGAAGACTACGCGTCTTTCAATATTAAATTCCACTCAATATCTAAATGGTTAATTGAACATATTTTGGTCATAGCTTTTATCTTTGCCATTCAAAAATTTCAAAAGGCAAATTAGATGGAAAGCATTCTTCTCAAAAAAAACACGCATAGTTATCAAGGAAAAATACCTCTGGCATCTTCAAAATCTGAAAGTAACAGGGCTTTAATTATCAATGCACTTTGTGGATTTAAAGGAAACTTAGAGAACCTTGCTTCTGCCAGAGACACGCAGACCATGATTCGCCTTCTTAAAGAAGATTCGGATACTGCAGATGTTTTAGACGCTGGAACTACCATGCGGTTTTTAACGGCTTATTTTGCTTCAAAAGGCCAGAAAAAACGATTAACAGGAACTCCTAGAATGCAAGAAAGGCCTATCGGTATTCTTGTGGATGCTCTTCGCAGCATAGGTGTTGAAATAGATTATCTAAAGAAAGATGGCTATCCTCCACATACCATTAGCGGATTTGAATATCAAATAGCAGACTCTGTAAATATCCGAGGAGATGTAAGCAGCCAATATATTTCTGCTCTTTTAATGATTGCTCCTACTTTACCAAAGGGTTTGACCATTAACCTGACTGGGGAAATAGGTTCAATTCCGTATATCACCATGACCATACAGCTCATGGAATCTTTTGGAGTAAAAGTAGCCGCCAACTGGAAAGCTAAAACACTCGCTGTGACACCACAGCGTTATAATCCTATCAGTTATAGCATAGAATCTGACTGGTCTGGAGCTAGCTACTGGTACAGCGTGGTGGCTTTATCGCAGTTTGAGGATACCAAAATAGAACTATTAGGACTAAAGGAGAACTCCCTTCAAGGTGACAGTGCTATAGTGGAAATCATGAAATCTTTGGGCGTAGAAAGTACTTTTACTGAGCAGGGGGTTTTATTGACTAAAATCCCTGTTGCAGAGCGTCTTGAATGGGATTTTGCAAACTGCCCTGACTTAACCCAAACTGTGGCCGTGATATGTGCTGCAAAAAACATTCCAGCCCAATACACGGGAATTGAGAGTTTAAAAATTAAAGAAACAGACCGCGTTTTAGCCCTTCAAAACGAACTTAAAAAGATTGGTGGAGATTTAGTGGAAATAGAAACCAACCACCTTTACGAAGTAAAAGGAAACGCTAATATTACTGCGATAACCGAGCCTCCGATTTTCCAAACCTATGAAGACCACAGAATGGCGATGGCCTTTGCTCCATTGGCGATGTTAATTGATGTGGTTATTGAAGAGCCTGATGTGGTGGTGAAATCTTATCCAGAATATTGGCAGCATTTGAGCGAAGTTATTGAACAGCAATAATCTTAACGCGTTAAATTCCTTCGGATGAATAAGCTCGTTTCTGCAAAGAGACGAGCTTTTTTAATAGCTTTGTGGCACCAAACTTCTAATCTCAATGAACTTCATCACATCACTACCTTGGTGGGTATACCTGGTTTTAATTATTGTCACCATTATTCTTAGAGACATTGTTCAAAAAAGGCATACCATTGTCCATAACTTCCCTTTAATAGGACATATCAGATACCTTTTAGAAAGCATTGGGCCAGAGCTGAGGCAGTATATTGTAGCCAATAATAGAGAAGAATTACCTTTTAATCGCCGTCAGAGAGCATGGGTCTATGCATCTTCTAAAAAGGAAAACCATTATCAGGGTTTTGGCACTGACCAGGATATTCATGAGGCAGGTTATATTTTCATCAAACCAGCTTTAATGCCCTTAAAAACAGACCCATACGAAAGTTTTGATAAACCTTGCCCAGCTGCAAAAATCATAGGAAGCCACAGAGATAAACCTTACAGGCCAAAATCTATCATAAATATCTCTGCCATGAGTTATGGATCTCTTTCTGCCGCAGCAGTTTCCGCATTAAACCAAGGTGCAAAACAGTTTGGCTGCTATCATAACACAGGCGAGGGAGGACTTTCTCCGTACCATAAATTTGGCTCAGATATTTGCTTTCATTTTGGTACAGGATATTTTGGAGTGAGAGACCATGATGGCAATTTCAATATTGAAAAGATGGAGGAATTGGTTAAAAACAACCCCAACATTAAGATGATAGAGGTAAAACTATCTCAAGGAGCAAAGCCGGGTAAAGGGGGGGTGCTTCCTGGTTCAAAAATCACAAAAGAAATAGCAGAAATAAGGCATGTAAAAATAGGAGAAGCAGTGCTTTCTCCGGCATCGCATAGTGCATTTAGTAATATACCTGAACTGGTAGATTTCATTGAAACTATTGCCAAACATACAGGATTACCAGTAGGGATAAAGGCTGCTGTAGGAAAGCTAGAAATGTGGGAGGAGTTAGCTGTTTTAATGAAAGACACGGGCTATGGCCCAGACTTTATTACCATAGATGGTGGCGAGGGCGGTACTGGAGCGGCTCCTCCATCATTTGCTGACCATGTAGCATTACCTTGGGTTTATGGGTTCTCCTCTGTTTACAAGGTTTTTCAGCGATACGGACTAACGCAAAGAATCACATTTATAGGCTCCGGTAAATTAGGCATGCCAGATAGTGCCATTATGGCCTTAGCTATGGGTGCAGACCTTATCAATGTAGCTCGTGAGGCACTTATTTCTATCGGCTGCATTCAAGCACAAACCTGCCATACCAACAGATGCCCAACGGGAATTGCGACCAATAATAAATGGTTAGAGTCAGGTCTTGATCCTGCCTTAAAGAGTGTACGTTTTGCGAACTACATGAAGAACCTTACAAAGGAAATTATGGAAATAAGCCATGCTTGTGGTTACGAACATCCAAGCCAATTTAACATGGACGACATTGATATTTCCATGGGCGATAATGCTCACACGGCTCCCCTTAGGTTGGCGTATGGCTACCAGAAAGATGAGGTGGTGATGGCTAAGGATTGAGTTTCAGGAATTCGGAGGGGCTATAAACAGGTATATCGCTAGTTTTAAAATCATTTAAATCTCTGGTGATTATAGCTCCTATATTATCAATTGTTGCTGCGGAAAAATGCTGAAGAGCATCTTCCAAATCATTAAAGTCAGAATATAGGGCTTGTTTTGCCAAATCAGAATTAGATGAGGTTATTTTTATAAAGCCGAGCAAGGCCTTTAGATTAGAAATGGATTGTTCCTTTTCGACAATTTTAGAGCTTATGTAATGAATATTAGCAAGGCTAATCAAATTTATAAACCCTGTATGCTCTCCTTTTTCACATTTCCCTAATAAAACGGATGAAGCATCATAAAAAGGGTGCCTCAAATGAAAAACATCTAGAATTACATTTATGTCTATAAAAATATTCATCAAAGAAACTTTTCTTGAAGTGCCTCCCAGAGTATATCATCATCTGTTTTCCCCTCAGGCATAGGTACGCATCCGCTCAATGATTTCACCAAGGGAGGTAACTCTTTCACTCCCTCCTCTCCTTTCTCCCTCAAGACAGTTTTTAAATAATTTTCAAACATGTTAGACAAACTTCTACCGGTTTTCTTAGAATAAGCTTTCGCCTCTTCTATTATACGAGCATCTTTTATTGTCAATGTAAGTTTAGTGCTACTCATTTTGAAATGATTTTATATCTAAAGCTAGAACAAAAAAAGAACACGTGCAAGTTCCTTGGAATTTACACGTGTTGTTAAGTAAAATATTAAGTTGCAAAAAATCACCTACCCATAAATCTCTCCTCTTGAGGCCAAAAGCGTATTATACATCAATGAAGCTACGGTCATCAGCCCAACGCCTCCTGGTACTGGCGTAATGAAACTTGCTATCTCGGCTACTTCGTCAAATTTCACGTCACCTTTCAGAGCAAATCCGCTTTTCTTGCTGGCGTCTTTTACTCTGGTTAATCCTACATCTATCACCACCGCACCTGGTTTTACCATGTCCGCGGTTATAAATTCTGGGCGACCAAGAGCCACTACTAAAATGTCGGCTTGTAATGTGATTTCTTTAAG
Source organism: Arcticibacterium sp. (assembly GCF_055134445.1). Lineage (NCBI taxonomy): Bacteria > Pseudomonadati > Bacteroidota > Cytophagia > Cytophagales > Leadbetterellaceae > Arcticibacterium > Arcticibacterium sp. The sequence goes on along the minus strand of NZ_JBSRVI010000139.1, from coordinate 7,559 downwards.
GTTCTGAGTTCTGCTATGTGTTAAAGTAACCGTACAGTTTCCAGGGTAAGCATTTCTTTGCATCAAAATACTCATAGGCAGTCCCACTATTTGGCTTCTTCCTACCACCACACAGTGCTTTCCCGAAGTTTCAATATCATAACGCTTCATAAGCTCCAAAACACCATAAGGTGTAGCAGAAACATAAGCAGGAAGCCCTTTAGCCATACGGCCAATATTTATCGGATGAAAGCCATCTACATCCTTTTTAGGGTCTATGGCCTCAATAATTCTATCCACATTAATATGGTCTGGCAAAGGCAGCTGCACGATAAAACCATTAATATCTTCGTCCTTATTTAACTCGTCAATAATAGCCAAAACCTGCTCTTCCGTGGCACTGGCGTCTCTTCTTATGAGCGTAGACTTAAATCCTATCTGCTCACAAGATTTAATTTTACTGGCCACATAAGACTCACTGGCTCCATTGTCACCTATCAAAACTGCAGCAAGATGCGGTACGCTACCTCCCTCCGCTATAATTTTGTCAACCTCTATTTTGAGTTCTTCTTTTACTTGAGCTGAAATAAGTTTACCGTCTATTATGGTCATTGCTATTGTTTTAGTTTGAGAGTTACAAAGATACTGGGATGAAATAAACTAGAGGAAATATGTGTAAAGAAAAACGAAGTATGTTTATTAAAGACTCATTTTAAGTACTTCCTTACCTTTTCCATATCAAACTCGTCTTCTCCAGACACGGTGATGTAATCGCCTTTTATGACCTTTTCATTTCCATATTTCAGAAAAGACTTCCAAATGTGGTCTACAAACCATGTGGGAATATAACCCCACCTATTATCTGCTACCTTTCGGATAAAAAAGCTACGTTTAGAGATTTTCACAAAGAGCCTTTTATCGTACAGGTTGTTGAGCTTGTCGTCATAAAAAGCAAATAGCCCGTCTACAATGACCACATCAAACCTATTATTGAATTCTGCCACTAACTCAAACATCAAATCGTGATCTATAGAACTTGGCGACTCCCAGTCTGTTTTATCCCTCACTTTAGGAATTTCAGTTTCTGGAAAAACAAAGTCATCCTGATGGAAAATAATAGCCTTTTTTCCATTCTTTCTAAAGTAAGTCACCAGCAGATTTGCCAATGTACTTTTCCCTGAGCGGCTAACACCACCAATTCCTATCAGCATATTACCTTGTGTAGTTGAATATATTCAAAGTGAAACCTCATCAGATAAGGTATCTCCTTTCCTATAAATACCTCTTAAAACCAATTCTTTTTTCTAGTACTCACACCCAAAGCCCCTAACAAAGTTCTAGTGATAAGATTAGCAGCTGTGCGGCCTACTTGCCTTGCAGCCGAGCTTCCTAAAATAGTCTCCATGGTAGATTTTTCTACCTTAGGTCTTCCTCTTCTAGCTGCTGGCTTTGCAGCCTCCTGCTCTTCCTCTTCCGCCATTTTTTCCATTTTGATACTCAATATCTCGTAGGCACTTTCTCTATCAATATCCTTATTGTATTTTTTTACCATTTTAGAGTTTTCGACGATATCATCAATCTCCTTATCGGTCAAAATATCCATTCGGCTACGTGGCGGACACATAAAAGTAACTGCCAACGGTGTTGGTCTACCTTTTTCATCTAAGGCCGTCACTAAGGCTTCGCCTATACCCATAGATGTCAGAATTTCTTCGGTATTAAAAAAGTTTGTCAATGGATAATTATCTGCTGCTTCCTTTATTTTCCTTCTATCAGAAGCGGTAAATGCTCTTAAGGCATGCTGAATTTTAAGACCAAGCTGACCCAAAACCGACGCTGGAACATCCTGAGGATTTTGCGTACAAAAGAAAATACCTACTCCTTTTGACCTTATAAGTTTTATAACGGTTTCTATTTGTTGAAGTAAGGCTTTAGAGGCTTCCTGAAAAACCAAATGAGCCTCATCTATAAATATGACCAACTTAGGTCTATCCTCATCTCCTGCTTCTGGCAATCCTGCATAAAGCTCCGCCAAAAGGCTCAACATAAAAGTGGAAAACAATTTTGGTCTATCCAACAGGTCCGTCACTCTTAAAATAGAGATAACACCTCTTCCTTTGTCATCCAAACGCATTAGGTCATCCACATCAAAGCTGGTTTCTCCAAAAAACTGGTCGGCTCCTTGTTGCTGAAGTTCAATAACCTTTCTCATGATAGTCCCTAAAGAAGTGGTCGACATTCTTCCATAGTCCTTTTCAAAGTCCTTTTTACCTTCATCTGTAAGATACTGAAGCACTTTGATGAAATCCTTTAAGTCTAAAAGGGCTAAGCCTTCATCGTCACAATATTTAAAAATAGCCGAAACGATGCCTTCTTGCGTATCATTTAATCCTAAAATTTTCCCAAGTAAAATTGGCCCAAACTCAGAAACTGTAGCCCTTAACCTGGCCCCCTTTTCATCACTAAGCGATAAGAGTTCTACGGGATACTCCGAAGGGATATAATCAATTCCTGCGGCATTTGTTCTTGCCAAAATAAAATCTTTAGCTTCTCCTTTCGCAGCCAAACCACTTAAATCTCCTTTAATGTCCATCAACAAGACAGGAATAGAATTATCACTTAAGCCTTCTGTTAATACCTGTAAACTTTTAGTTTTACCCGTACCCGTAGCACCAGCAATCAAGCCATGACGATTAAGTGTTTTAAGTGGTATTTTGATTCCGGTATTAGGAACGACTTCGTCATCTAATTTCGCCGCACCTAAAAGAATACTATCGCCTTTGAAAGTATAACCGCTATTAACGGAGTCTCTAAATTCTTCTATCTTACTCATTTAATTCTAGGGGTTTCTATATTTTACTTAAGCAAATTTAATTAAAACCATGTAGTTTTGGGGGTTCCATTTAATTAATTGCCCATTGGAAGACATTATCAAAAAACTTTCGCTTTTCACGATGGTTTTCACTTCGGTCTTAACGATCTTATTTTTTCTAATCGATTTAAACCTTTTTGGGACTGAAGTAAAAATCAATGGGCTGTATTACGTTTTTATGGGAGTTTTCTTCGCCTTGGCGTTATGGGCTTTTAGAAATAGAAAAAGATTGAAAGGTTTCTAATCATTTTAATTTCAACACACGTATCAAAAAGATTCCCTTGAAAATATTAGACACTGAAATACTCCCCGGCAGAACTGTCGTCAATATTGACATAGCCAAACTGCATACCAGAACAAGAATTGAAGTTCCCGTAATTATTGAAAGAGCAAAAAAGAACGGCCCAGTGCTCCTGTTGACGGCAGGAATTCATGGTGACGAGGTAAACGGTGTAGAAATAGTTCGTCAGCTCATTTCAAATAAATTCACTAAACCAAAATACGGCACTGTCATTTGTATCCCTATTATCAATGTATTTGGATTCTTAAATCTTACTAGAGAATTTCCAGATGGCAGAGATCTTAACCGTGTTTTCCCTGGCTCACCAAAGGGTTCTCTAGCATCTCGTTTTGCCCATTACATTCTGGAAGAAATAATTCCTCATGTAGATTATTGTATAGACTATCACACCGGAAGTGGGAATAGATTTAACTTTTCACAGATAAGAATAGACAGAACATTTCCCGGTTCTTTTGACCTGGCAAAAGTTTTTGGAACCAAATTCATTATTGATTCTCCCGTTTTAGATAAGTCCTTTAGAAAGTCTGCTTCACTTTTAGGCAAGAAAATTCTGCTTTTTGAAGGTGGCAAAAACCACCATTTAGATAAAACGGTTACGAATAGAGGTATAAAAGGAGCCTTAAAAATGATGCATCATTTAGGGATGAGAGATTTCTCTAAAGAGCTCTTAGAGTACCCAGAAGAACAAACTTCACAGATTTTAATCAAAAAATCTACTTGGATTAGGGCCAACCATTCTGGTATGTATAGAAGACGAGTGAGTATAGGTCAGAAGGTCATGAAAGGTGAAGTTATAGGAAGTATTTCTGACCCTTACGGGGATTTTGAAAAGAAGGTAAAAGCTACTTTTTCTGGCTATATTATATGCTCCAACCACTCTCCGATTGTAACCCAGGGAGACGCTCTGGTGCATATTAGCAAAGAACACGAGGAAATTCCTTTAAGGATTATTTAAAAAGTCTTTAGATATAAGCCTTTTATCTTAAAAGTAAACCCTTATATTTGCAGCCCGAAAGAAGAAAAAAAGGAGGTGTAAAGTATGCTACAAATAAAAGTTAAGGAGAACGAATCAGTAGAGAAAGCTTTAAAACGCTTTAAGAAGAAGTTTGAGCGTACCCGTGTTTTGCGTGAACTACGTAGTCGTAAGCAATTCACTAAGAAATCTGTTGATAGACGTTTTGAAGTACTTAAAGCTAAGTATATTCAAAAAACTTACGGCGGACAGGATGATTAATCCTTCGTTGTAGAGAATATTTTCGGCCATTTTTGAGTTAAATAAGTTATTGTACCGGTACATTTGTACCAATCAGTGCTTTCTCAGAAATGGTCGTTTCTTTTTTATCCTATCTTAAAAATGAAAAAAGGTTAAGCCCTCATACCCTCTTAGCCTATAAGAAAGATCTTATACAGTTCTCAGATTTCTTACTGGAGACTTTCGAAACAGACAAACCCTCAGAAGCTACTTTCAGAGAAATTAGAGCTTGGATAGTTTCACTTTCCAATCAAAAACTGGCCAATACAAGTATTAATAGAAAAATAGCAAGCATTAAAGCATTCTATTCCTTTTTACTTCGCAAGAAGAAAATTGTACAGAACCCTACCCTAAAGGTTCAATCCCTAAAAACACCTTCTAAACCTCCTGTATTTATTGCCGAAAGCGGCATGATTTCCTTATTTGACGATATGCAGTTTGAGAAAGGTTTCTCTGGAACACGAGACCAAATGATTTTCGAAATGCTTTATGGTGCAGGTATCCGACTTTCTGAACTTATACATTTATCCGAGAAAGACATAGACCTTTTTGATTCTAAAATTTCGGTATTGGGTAAAAGAAACAAATACCGCATTATTCCCCTTACGGCATCTTTAAGATTAAAAATCATCGATTATCTCGCTTTAAAAAAGACCACCTTTAACGAGGCAGAAGCCTTTCTATTTGTAACCAATAAAGGCAAAAAGCTTTATCCCGTTTTTGTCCAACGTTTGGTAAAAAGATATTTGAGTTTAGTCTCTACCCAAACCAAGAAAAGCCCTCATGTGCTGCGACATACTTTTGCCACACATCTACTCAATAAGGGGGCAGATTTAAATGCCATAAAAGAGCTTTTGGGACATTCCAGCTTGTCTGCAACCCAGATATACACTCATAATTCCATAGAAAAACTAAAAGACATCCACAAACAGGCTCATCCTAAAGCCGGATAATTCTGTTAATTTGCAACCAATTAGTGGGTTTAATGTCCTTTTAAAAGACAACATCAAAACAAAAAACCAATAAGTATTATTAAATGAAGAAGATTCTCGCAATTGCCACACTCATCTGTTTTGGATTTATAACAGATTCATTGGCACAACAAAAGTCGAATTACGACCACAAGGAGGCCTTTGATCCTCTTTTTTCTTATCGCCCAGGAACGGTTTACAGAAGCGGCACAGGAGCTCCTGGTCCTCAATACTGGCAAAACACTGCAGATTACCTTATCAACGTTGAGTTAGATGTGGTAAAAAACATGGTTAAAGGTAATGTAAGCATTACTTATACCAATAACAGTCCAGATTTACTTCCATTCCTATGGATCCAGTTAGATCAAAACCTTTTCAACGATGCCTCTAAAGGCGGACAAACTACGGCTCTTGAAGGTGGCAGACATGGCAATATGGGTTTTGAGGGTGGCTACAACATTTCTAATGTAACCGCTTCTAAACAAGTACCAATCAGCAAAAAGAGGACAACCACTTCTTCTACATATGCTTCACATATCATCTCTGATACTAGAATGCAAATCAGATTGAGTGAGCCATTAAGAACTGGGGAAAAAGTAGTAATTACGATGGATTATGATTTTGCTATACCGAGATATGGCTCAGACAGACTTGGTAAATACGAAGCTGCAGATGGCACTATTTACGAGATAGCTCAGTGGTACCCAAGGATGGCCGTTTATGATGATGTGGAAGGATGGAACATACTTCCTTATATAGGTGGCGGAGAGTTTTACTTAGAATATGGAGATTTTGAGTATAACATCACTGTTCCTGCAGATCATATTGTGGTGGGTTCTGGGGAGTTACTAAATCCTTCTGAAGTATTAACCAATACTCAAATAAGCAGATTAAAGGAAGCGGCCAAGTCAGACCAGACGGTAATGATTAGAACGGGAGCAGAAGTGAATGAAGCTTCAAGCAGACCCAAAAACGATGGTACTTTGACTTGGAAGTTCAGATGTAATCAAACGAGAGATATCGCTTGGTCTTCTTCCAAGAGCTTTGTTTGGGATGCAGCCAGAATAAACTTACCAAGCGGTAAAACGGCATTAGCCCAGTCTGTATACCCTGCGGAAGTAGGTGGAGATGATAAATGGGGCCGTTCTACGGAATATGTGAAAGCAAGTATTGAGTTCTATTCAAACTATATCTATGAGTACTCTTACCCTGTAGCTACTAATGTAGCGGGTGTGGTTTCTGGAATGGAATATCCTGGTATCGTTTTTTGTGGTGCTGGAGACGGAGGAGCTTCTCTTTGGGGAGTGACAGACCATGAGTTTGGTCACAACTGGTTCCCTATGATAGTGGGTTCTAACGAGCGTAAATATGCCTGGATGGACGAAGGGTTCAACACCTTCATTAACGGTTTATCTAGCAAAGCTTTCAACGATGGTGAGTTTTATTCTCCATTAAACAGACGCCAATATGCCCCTTACATGTTCGGTAGAGATGCCATTCTAATGACTCCAGAAGTTATCCAATCCAACAACTTTGGTTTAGCCGCTTATTTTAAACCGGGTTTAGGTTTAGATCTATTAAGAGAATTGGTTTTAGGTGAAGATAGGTTTGACTATGCCTTTAAAGAATATGTCAACAGATGGGCCTTCAAACACCCTACACCATTCGATTTCTTTGAAACAATGGAAGATGCCGCTGGAGAAGACCTTGGATGGTTTTGGAAAGGTTGGATAGCGGAAGACTGGAAGATTGATCAGTCTGTGGATGATGTAATGTACATTGACCAACTTCCATCCAATGGAAGTATCATCACCATTTCTACCAAAGAAAAGCTTCCTATGCCGGCAGTCATAGAAATAAAGGAGGCAAATGGAAAGACCAACAGAGTAGAACTTCCAGTTGAAATTTGGCAGCGAGGCTCTGAGTGGAAATTCAGATACCCATCGACATCCCCTATTATGTCGGTAACGATAGATCCTGATGAAAGGCTTCCAGATGTAAATGGGAAAAATAATATATGGCAACCTAAAAGATATGAAATGCCAGAGGCCAATTAATCATCCTGCTCTGTAAAACAAAAGGCTCAATAACATGACATTGTCATAATTATTGAGCCTTTTAAATGAAGTTCTTACTTAATAGCTGCCGCCGGCACCACCACCACCAAAACTACCTCCACCAAAG
>NZ_JBSRVI010000138.1:0-40935 GCF_055134445.1 Arcticibacterium sp. | reverse complement strand
GACGCTCTTCCGATCTCAGTATAATGGCATGGTCTACAGACCCTACATATTCTTGAATGGCGGTAGCTACAGGATGCGAACTTTGGCTTTCCAAAGCATTCACCATTTGTAGTATTTCGTTCGTTTCGTATGTAGATTGTATTTGAACATCCTCTACTTTGAAAACGCCTTCCGTCATGGTACCCGTTTTGTCCATGACCACATTTTGGATATTGGCCATGAGGTCTAGAAAATTACTTCCTTTAAAGAGGATACCGTTTTTGCTAGCAGCACCTATTCCTCCAAAATACCCTAAAGGAATACTGATGACTAAGGCACAGGGGCAGGAGATAACCAAAAACACCAAGGCCCTGTAAAGCCAGTCTTCAAAGACATAATCTGCTACAAAGAAATAGGGTATAAGGCAAATCAGAGTAGCGAGCAGCACCACTATGGGTGTATATATTTTAGCGAACTTTCGAATAAATAATTCTGTGGGAGCTTTTTGAGCAGTAGCGTTTTGGACCATTTCCAAAATTTTGCTCAGTTTACTATCGCTATAAGCAGCCATCACATGAACTTGAGCTACGGCATTTAGGTTTATCATGCCTGCCAAAACTGTTTCTCCTTTTCTTTTGGTATCTGGCTTGCTTTCTCCCGTTAGTGCCGCAGTATTGAAAGCCGCAGTGGCTGAAATTAATTCACCGTCTAATCCTAGTTTTTCACCTGGTTTTAGCTGAATGATATCTCCTATAGTGGCGTTTTCTGCTTTAATTTCTTTGGGTACACCATCCTTTATAACGGTGACTTGGTCTGGTCGCTGGTCTAAAAGCGTTTTGATATTCAATTTGGCTTTTTGTACCGCCATAGACTGGAAGATTTCGCCTATGGTATAAAACAACATCACCGCCACCGCTTCTGGGTATTCGCCAATGGCAAAAGCTCCGACGGTTGCAATGGTCATGAGCAGAAATTCAGAGAATACATCTCCTTTTATGATACTGTTTAAAGCGTCTTTAAAAACTGGAAAACCAACAGGAAGATAGGCCAACATGTACCAAGCTATTCTTAGCCAACCTGTAAACCATTCCTGCGGAAAGTAATTATCTAAGGCAATGGCGGCAACAAGGAGCACCAACGATATAATGGCTGGCAGAAATAACTTAAGCTTACTTTCTGAGTCGGGAGCATGCTCATGTTCAGCATGGAAAACGGGTTCATCTGTCGTACAGCAGCTGGCATCTTTATATTCTTCTTTCAATATCTTCTTTCTTTTGTTGGCTTTAAGATAAGTATAAACTAAATGAGAATGGGACGGTAGTCCTTGAGAATTAGGGTTTAAGCATGAAAGGGCAAAAAAATAAATTTATTTCACAGTAAATTTTACTTTTTCTTAATATTTCAAACTGTGTTAAATCTAAATTCTTGACTACATTTAAATTCTATCCAAAAGGTGTTTTTCTTTGAAAAAACGCGTGTTTTTGTCTCTATAATGAAATGAGAGCACAATTATTTCGTTTGAAAAGAAGAATCATAAATCATTTATAAATAAATATAAAAGCATGAAAAAAGTACTTTTTTTAACGGGCGATTACACCGAAGATTACGAAACTATGGTTCCATTTCAGATGCTAGAAATGGTCGGCTATGAGGTGCATACGGTTTGCCCAGATAAGAAAAAAGGTGATATAGTTAAAACCGCTATCCATGATTTTGAAGGAGACCAAACGTACTCAGAAAAGCCCGGTCATAACTTTGTTTTGAACTACAGTTTTGACGATGTTGACCTTACGCAGTATGATGGTTTTGTGATAGCCGGGGGTAGAGCACCAGAATATTTGAGGTTAAACGCCAAGGTCATAGATATGGTTAAATATTTTTTTAATGAGAATAAACCAGTGGCAGCTATATGTCATGGTATACAGATTTTGACGGCTGCAGATGTAGTAAGAGGAAGAAAACTAACGGCGTATCCGGCGGTAGGACCAGAGGTAACTATGGCTGGTGGCGAGTTTCAGTCGATAGCTGTAGATGGGGTTTATGTAGACGGAAATTTGGTAACTTCTCCAGCTTGGCCGGCACACCCAAGCTTCATCAGAGCGTTTTTGAAAATTATGGGAGCTACGGTTACTATTTAAATCTTCATACAAATACGAACAAAAGCGGCTTTAGGGGCCGATTTTGTTCGTACTTATAAGCTAGGTTTCTAGATGCCTACCAAACTTTGATTTGGATTTGATCATTAATGAGTTTACTGCAGCTCGAAATTCGTGAAACAGTGAGCTCAACACTGCAGATTCCAAAAGGCAAATCATGGCGATTTAATAGCGGCTAAAGACTAAAGTTGGTAATAAGGTAAAAAGTTGCCCAACCGAAAAAAGCTATTAATAAAATCCACAACCAACTGGGTATACTTTGTGGTGTTTCGCTTCCTTCTATGATAAACTTCTTTTGATTTCCCTTATCGTAAGCATTAATCATTAAGGGTACGGTGCCATCCACTACGGCGTTTTCTGAAATGCCTTCTACCGAAATAGCAGGTCCATTCCGAACAATAAACTTTATTTCACGTATGCCTTCTCTGCCCGCTGGCGATTTGCTAATTACCTTTAGTACATGCTCACCGTCGGTTAACTTTTTTGTATCCAATTCAAATTTCACCGGAGCGAATAGTTCGGCAATGGGCTGCCGGTCATCGTCAACAAACAGCGTTATTCTACTTTTATCTTCTTTCATCTTATGAGTTGCTTAAGATTGATTGTTTGATATGATCGAAGTTCTTTTCGCCTGGTTTGATGAGATATTTCAAGGAAAAAGCAAACGTCAATAAAGTGATGGCCGCAATAGAACCAATAATAAGCCAATCCCAATTACTCTGTGGGCCCGCTCCATGTGTGAATCCTTGTGTTATTTTGGGCTGCTGTTTTTCACAAACCGGACAAGCAAAAGTTATCATACTGTTAAATAATAATAGGCTTGATAAAAGTATAATTCTGAATTTACTTTTCATGTCTCCAAAAATTATTTGCTTGTGCGATTGTTTGAAATTCTACTGCAACCACTTGGGCAGAACCAATAAGCTGAGCAGTGTCTTCTGCATAGTTTGATCGCATTTGCTTGCGTTTTTCAGGGTCAGTCTGAATAGCAGCGATAGATTTTCGAGCCATTTTCATTGCCAAATCTCTTCCTTCTTGCGGTGTTTTGGTTATCAGACTTTCTAACCATATTTCTGTGTTTGCCATAATATTATTGAACTGTTATTTTAATGAAATCCATTATTTTTTTAACTTCCTCAGGACTTACGGTTTTAGCGTCATTACCCCAGCTTGTTTTTTCGTGATTGATGATAGTTGTTACTTCTTCAGGCGTTAAACCATTGTCTGTTCCTACAGCATTCATCACGGCATACTCTGTTCTGGCATCATAACCACGCATAATTATATCTACAAACAATTCTAGGTCGTCACCCAATACTATTGGGCTGCCTTTCAGCGGAGGAAAAGCACCTTTTAATCCTTCACCGTTTGCTTGGTGACAACTGGAACAGTTCTGAGTGTATAGCATTTCACCGTCGATTAAATTGACCGTATTGTCGCCATTTGAAGTTGGTTTCTCCGCTTTTTTGTAAAGAAAATCCAAAGGCACTTTTCCGTCAGGTAATGGTGTTTGTTTTAAGCTTTGCAAATACGTGACTAAGTGTATCGCTTCTTTAGTCGCTACAATTTTTCCCGATAAGCCCTTTCTGAATTTATCTGGAACAGTCACTTCAATGTCATCTTTTTCAAGGTTCTCTTTAGTTTCAAAAAGCCAAGGATAAGCTGGCATAATAGATTTTTCAATCACGGCTCTGGGTTGGTATAAATGCAATAGATTCCAAGCTAAACTTGGTTGCCTTGTGCCTATATTGGTTAAGTCAGGACCTGTTCTTTCTGTACCCATTAAGGTGGCTGTGTTTCTCCAAAAATCAGTTCGGGTAATTCCGGCATAATCCGCAGCAATCCCAGGTCTCTTGCCCCAAACCTTATCCATGTCTACATTTCGTACTTGTTGCGTATGACATGCCACGCAGCCATTGGCAATGAAACTTTGCTTTCCTAATCTAGCATCTTCGCTTAAAGGTTCATCATTGGGCAGTGGAGCATTATTGTTCTGATTATGATAAGCTGGCAGTATAGCAACCATAATAGTCAAGCCTATAAATAAGCCCAGTGCTGTTCCAAACAGTTTTTTATGATTATCGAAAAATTCCATTTTACTTATTTATTGCTTTGATTGTCAAATTCTTTTTTCGCTTTCAAAATCTCAGAAGGTGATTTTGGTATCACCATTTGTACTTTTGGTTTTACCATCACGTAAAAATTATAGGCAAATAAAATATGCGAAAGCCACATCAATGAACCTCCAATAGCTCGCCAGAGCCAGTAAGGAGCCATCAATGCTACACTATCAATAAATGGTTTTCCTGCTATCCACATTAAGCCCCTTAGTGTGGAGCCATACATTAATGGTATGGTGTAGAATAATAAACCTATTAATGCAAGCCAAAAATGAGCTCCAACGGTTATTTGTGGTGGTTCTTTACCGGTTAGTCGTGGGACTATAGTATATATAAAACCCCAGAGCATAAAGCAGATGATACCATACATGGTTAAATGCGAGTGAGCAACGGTAAAGTCTGTGAAGTGCCAGACCAAATTTGTAAATCGAAAGGCTTCTGCGGTGCCTTGTAAGGAACCAGTGAAGTAAAATATAATCCCAATCAAATAGAATGGAAGCGTATAACTACCAGATAGTTTATTCCAAGACCCTTTAAATGTCATCAGGAAGTTGGTAGTACCAGCCACCACTGGTATCACCATTCCCACACTGGCTACAATAGCAATGGTTTGCAACCACCAAGGGATGGCACTAAAGATAAAGTGATGAGTTCCAATGAGGGTATAAAAGAGGATTTGTGCCCAAAAGGCCAAAATACCTAAACTGTAGGAATAGATAGGTTTGTTTAATTGTTGTGGTAAAAAATAATACATCAAACCGAGGGTAAAAAGCATAAACCACATGCCTACGCCTTGATGCATGTAATAGCCTTGTACAATGGTTTCACCTAACCCTGACTGCCAACTTGGCCAATAGGCTACAATGGCAATAACCAATAAGAACATCATGGCGGAAATAATGTACCAGTTGGATACATAAATTTCTTTGGTGGTTCTATGGGCAATTGTCTTGAAGAAGTTTATTAAAGAAATGAATACGCCAATCCCAAATAATGCCATCACAGGCCATATGTATTCCCGGTATTCGCCGCCCGCATTGTTAATACCCGCCATGAGGAAAATACTCCCTATGATAACCGAAGCATTTATAAGAATAAGAGAACGATAGCCTGTTTTTATGCTTGAAATAGGAACGTTACAACTCTTGGAATAACATAATATGCCAAGCCCATCATTGCCAAAGAAGCCCAACCCCAAAAAACAGCGTTGGTATGAACAGGTCTAAGTCGGCCAAAACTTAGCCAACTAAAATGATCAACATCCGGAGCTACGAATTTTATGCCAAGATATTCTCCTACTGTTGTTCCAAATAATAACCAAAATGTAGCACAGCCTAAGTACCACAAAATGAGTTTGGTTAAATCGGGTTCAATGTTAGGGCGAGGTTGACTTTTTTTCTTTTGTTCGATAAAACTGAGCGATTCAGCTTCGCTTATATTGATAATTAATCCTTTGCTATCAATTGGTGTATTATCTCCTGCCAATTCATTATTTGAAAGAGCAAATTCAAGTTCCTTTTTACGTTGTTCCAGTTTTTCTACTTCTTCCGGACTTAATCCTACCAAGTAATCATTGAATTTCTTTAGTTCCTTTTCCTTAAGGTAAGAGGTAACGAAGGAAAAAGCTTTTATAATAACTATAATTGAAGCAGCTATTACGGGAATTGAAATGAGTATTAGCGTAATAATAATTCCAGATTCGCTAAGTATGTTTTTTGTTTCCATCTCTTATTTATATTGGATGAGTTTGTCCACTATTTGTTTGAATTTTTGTGGTTCTAAGTAGGTTAATCTCTCATCAAGTTCTTTTGTTTATGATCTACTGTAGCCAGTTAAATCAGCAAGAAACTTTGGCGGAGTTCAGTATGTTTTTTCGTAAAAGCCGCTGCAGAATTTCTGAAGCATTGACTCTTGAAAATTCCATAGCCACTGCCATTTTTATATACTCCCTTTTACTGTGCAAAAAAGATTGAAAGGCCATGTAAATAGCTATTCTATTGGGGTATTTAGTTGCCTTCAAAAACGTTTTCTTCGTTTGATAGCACAAATATAAGTGTTGAATTTCAATAGTGGATAAGTTTATCCATTAATGTTTTGATATAAATTTGAAAGAAAGTACCCATCGGGGCACTAGGGGAGCGTGCATTTCTTTTATATTAATTATCCAAGGATAATTAATGGTATTAAAGGGCTGCTAAGAAGTAGCTTAGAAATTTGCGGAGATGTATGAAGTCGTAAAAATCCTTTGCGGATATATTATTGGGCACACCCAAGTTTTATTCTAGGTTTTTTAAAATAGGGAATTTACGGTTACTATTTAAACCCGCTTTATGCATTAGAAAATCTCCCGATAGCTATCGGGACCGTAGCTAAATTGCTTCAAATCAGTTTACTTCGTCAAGCTCAGCACAGGCTACACCCATTTAAACTCAATCACCAGAACCTTTCGACAAAAAGCTTAGGGTAAACCGCTATGCTAATCTCGTTTAAAGCCTAATTTATTCCACTTTAACCACTCATCACAATTCTACAATGCATAAACCGGGTCAAATCTTCATACAAATACGAACAAAAGCGACCCATAAAGCCGCTTTTGTTTGTACTTGTAAACTAGGTTTCTAGATGCTTACCAAACCTTGATTTGGATTTGATCATTAATGCGTTTACTCCATCTTTCTGCGGCTTGAAATTCTCCATAAAGTTGGAGATTGTTTTCTCTGCTAAAAAACTCCCACTTTATCTCTTTACTGTTTTGATTTTCAGGTTTAAAACAAAGCTCTAATCTGTCAATCATCGGATAAGTTTCTTTATTTTTTGTGACAGTAATACTCGTATTAGCTACGCGGCATTGGTCTATTAGATTTAAATCTACAAAACCCTCTGTTACTTCACCATTGACCACTTTGTTAAAGAATACAAAACCTTTTTTATCGTCTATGGCTATTCCAAAATTGCCACAGAATTCATGATGAGTAATACGTCCTTCGTATTGACTGGCTATGTTTCTTAGCGATAACAGCTTCTGCTGCTCTTTTTTCTTTTTGCTTCTGCCCATTAACATAAATGGTATAACGCAGATGGCGGTACAGATAATACCGACTATGATAGTTCCTAAATCTAAGTCCATTTCTTAAGTTATTTATATAGTTTTTAGGGTATTGCGGTATGCAAAACCCAGAAATAAATTTTCAAATTGCCTTACGGCAGCCGATGACTTAAAAAATGAATTACCAGAAATAATGAAAGGGGAAAATGATGTCTGTTTTTCTATGACGTATTAGCAGATTTTTTGCAGATGACACGTATTGTGTGTATTTGCTTCTAAAAACCGCCTTGTGGATCTTTCCTAATATCCAAGGTCCGCTAAAAGAGTCTTTTAAATTAGGGTTTGGAAAATTCTGAGAAGAAGATAAGTTTCTTTGTGAAGATACAAAACCAGAGAAAAGGTCTGTAGAAACCGAAGTGATATGTTTTGCTTTTTCGGTGTTTTTAGAAAGGTAGGAAACGTTCGATGTACTAACACGGCCTACTGCAAAACAATAAACCGATACGAAGAGTAAAACGCTTAAATACTTCCCTATCCTTTTCACTTTGCAAATTTAATGCTTCAGAAACTATTCTCATATTCGTAAAGCATAATCTTTCGAATTACGATGTGTTTCTTAGTATTTTTTGTACATAAAGTACAAAGAATTGACTTTTATTAATTCCTTGTACTTTATCCATATCCTTTTAAACTGGTTAAGACATTGGAGAATAGTAATGAGTCTCTTTTGTTTTCATCCTGTACTCAGATAACGACAAAGTGATTTGGACAATACAGTAGGTCTTTAGTTTTTTGAGACCGTGGCCTAAACGAAGGGGAAAATGGCCTCAAATTAAAAATTTACCGACATAATTATAATAATAAAAAGAGAGCTGGGCGAGGGCTTCTCTGTATTTTTAACCAAGTAGGAAAGAGGCGTTAAAATTAATGTAAAGGTCGTTTTTTTACAATGCCACCTCTGGTGTCTTTTACGCTGTTCATCACCACAAAAGCATCGGGCTCTATTTTTTCTATTTCGGCATTAAGTTTGCCTATTTCCAATCTCGTGACCACGCTATAAATAATATCTACCGCCTCGCTTTCGCCTCGTTTACCAAAACCCCGCTTGCCATTATAGACTGTGACGCCGCGTCCCATGGTGTTTATGATCATTTGACGCATTTCCTCACTGTTGGTACAAATAATAGTTACGCCAATGTATTCTTCAATACCTTCCACCACAAAATCCAAAGTTTTGGAAGCTACCATATAGGTAATCATAGAATAAAGGGCCACTTCTACACCTAAAAAATAGGCCGCGGCAGCAAATATCATCACATTTATCATCAAGATAATGTCTCCTATGGTTGCTCCTATTTTCTTGCTTAAAAATATGGCGAGAACTTCTGTACCATCTATCACAGCTCCACCTCTCACCGCAAAGCCGATACCCGCTCCTAGGAAAAAACCACCAAAAACCGCTACCAGCAGGTTATCATTCGTGACGTTTGGAAAGGTAACTGTAACTAAACAAATGGATAGTCCGGTAATAGCGAGTATTGTTTTAATAGCAAACTGCTGTCCCATGATGATGTACCCTAGAATAATAAAGGGAACGTTTACACCAATAATCAAATAGTGTAAAGGAATGTCTGTAAGAGCGGAAATCAATAAAGAAATACCCGTGGCTCCACCATCAATGAAGTGGTTGGTTAAAAGAAATCCTTTAAATCCAAAAGCGGCTAAAAATATACCAATAGTAATAAGGATAAAGTCTTTTGTGTAACGTTTGGTGGTGATTAAGAAATTTCGGTAAGCTCTTGCTGGGTTATAATGGGCATAGGTTCTAGTTCCTCCAGGATTCCAACTTCTTAGTATAGTTCTGTTAATAATTCGTTTAAAAAACGGTATCATGGTTTAGCGGGCTTTTAAGGTTCTTTTGAACCAAAGATTTTTTAAATAATGTTGAATACACACCATTTTCATAAGTTAAACCGTGAATTTAGTCGAAAAGTTGCGGTGAGCGTAGGTTCATTTAGAAACATTTTTTTTGAAAAAAAAGCGTATTATCTTTTTCAAAGATGAGTTATCATTATTTGGTTGTTTCATTTGTCAAAATCATAAGCTAATACGCAAGTTTATTTTAGCGTAATAATGAATGTGTACGAATAAAGTGGGAGCCAATGAATTTAACTTAGCTTATATGCGTTTCTGTTCTACTGGCTCTCAAAAAATGAAAAGCAGAGCAGTCTGTGAAGGATGAAATCTGAAAATCTTATGAACCAATACAATATTTTTTTAGAAATGATATTATTGTATTGATAAAGAATTATGAGCACCCTTTTTGTATAAGATTTATGGATTTTGGAGTGATTCACGGAACTATTGAAAGTAGAAAATATGACAACTAAGAATAATTTTAATAAGCGATTATCGCTTTTAAATCGTTATTATAAAATAACCAAGTTCTATTCCTTTTTAAAAGATACCGCTGTAAAAGGAGGTATTGCTATAGCTATTTTTGTGTTGCTTTTGATAGGTCTTGAACTCTTTGTGCTTGATATTAATGCTCTTTTGAATAATATGGTGGAGACTTATTCTTCACAAGCCATCTTTCTTTTCTTCTTAGCGTCAGAAACTATTTTAGGGATTATTCCACCAGAAATTTTCATTGCTTGGGCTTCTAAATCTTCTCAACCGTGGTTGTTCTTATTTGTATTGGCCACAATGTCATATTTGGGAGGTGTCATCTCATATTTTATTGGTAACCGTCTTTTCCTAATTCCGGCAGTTAAAAACCATATTGAAAACAAGATTGCCAAGCATATCGTGAATTTACGTAAGTGGGGCGGTCTCTTTGTTTTGCTAGGTGCTATATCACCCATTCCACATTCATTGGTGAGTTTAGCTTCAGGTCTTATCAGATATGATTTTAAACAGTATTTGTTGTGGTCACTTTTTAGGTATACACGTTTTGCTATATACGCTTTGATTATTTTCCAAGTTTTGGATTAAACGCCACAAATCCATAAGATTTGGCCGCGTTTATCATGAATTATCCAATGGCGAAGCACTGTTTTTTTGGTGCTTCAAAAGTAGGTGAGATGTCATTTTACCAAAGTAGCTTCCAGCCCAATTTTTAGCCAATCAAAAGCTAGGCCTTTAACCCTCTTTATGCATTAGGCAATCTCCCGATTTTATCGGGACCATAGCTAAATTACTTCCCATCGGCAAGCTCAGGGTAACACAAATCAGTACACTTCGACAAGCTCAGTACAGGCGTTAACCCATTTAAAATTAACCACCTAAACCGCTATGCTAATTTCCTTTAATTGTCTGATTTATTGTACTTTAAAACTCATAACGATTCCCCAACGCATATTCCGGGTTTAACTTCAATTAATGAACTGGTCTATATAATTTGGTGCAAGTCCATCCAGTCCTTGAATGCGGTAAAGCAATCTAATAGCTTAACAGGGCTGGTGGTAAACATTTAGCCAGACATTGTGTTCTTCTAGGCGTGTTCTTCTAGGCGTGTTCTTCAAATTTCTTTATACAAGAATCTGGTTTTTAGAGGTACTTATGAGAGCCATCGCAGGAAGGCATTCTTTTAGAAAACCCACAGACACAGTCATTTAATCCTTTTCCGATTAAGATTCTGTCTATAACTTTTTCAATTCTAGATACTCGGGTGGCAGACTGTTTGGGAGAAGAAAAATGCATGTTATAGGCTCTTTGTCTTCCAGGTGTTAAGGCATTAAATGCCGTTTTTAAGGCCGAATTTTGGTCCAATATTTTGATGAGTTCATCTGGGAAAGTAAGGTCTTTACTTTCTTTTAAATCTATTTTTAAACCTGCTTTTTCTACCTCGATGGTCTCATAGATATAGGCTTTTAAGGTACTTTCTAGTTCAGTTATTTCCTGCACGCTGGTAAACTTAGCCATTCTAACAGATTGGGAGTTTTCGCCAGGTTTAACAAGAATGCCTGCTGCATCATTTAATAAGATACCTTTTAAAAAGCTAATGACACAATGTTCTTTAAAACCTCCCAAGATAATAACATTGGTGTTTTGGAAGGTGTAACAGGGCTGTTTCCATTTATATTCTTCGGTAAGGCCGCACTCGAGTACTATTACTCTTAGTTGCTGTAATTCCTTCTGCCATTTTTTAATTCTCCCAAAATAACCGTCAACCTCTGGATGCTTGTTGCTCATTTACCTTACCTGTAATTAGTGGAACATATACCTGTCTTGAATTTTGATAATGTATCGCACAGGCTTTCCTATTTGTGAATTAAAGATACATAACCACTTTTTAAATTCAATCAAAAAGTAAAACTGGATTTTTAATGGTCACATTACACTTAAGCTATAGCGGAATTTAAAATTAAGGGAAGACCATTTTTATAAAAAAGCATGTATCTATCTTTGGCACTTCAAAACTTAAATATCCTATATTTAAAATGACGTCATTAGAGGTAACAAAAGCATATTACGAGCATTTCAATAATAAAAATTGGAAAGGAATGCTTTCACTTTTACATCCAGAAGTAAGACATGAAGCCAACCAAGGAGGTGTACGAATTGGTGTAGAAAACTTCACAGAATTTCTTCAGCATATGGACGACTGCTATGAAGAAACCTTAAGTGATATGGTGTTTTTTTCAGAACCCAATAACAAGCGAGTGGCTGTGGAATTTGTTGTGAACGGCACCTATAAAAAAACGGATGCAGAGGGTCTGCCAGAAGCAAATAATCAGGAATATGTTTTACCAGCTGCGGCTTTTTTAGAATTGACCGATGGTAAAATATCACGTGTAACCACATATTATAACCTTCCACTTTGGATATCTTTAGTTTCTAAATAAATGGCAGAACTTCGTTTTGAAACAAAAAGAGGAGCAGAAATAGCTACTGTTCTTCACGATTTGGCAGCTTTAAGAATTGCGGTTTTTAAGGATTTTCCTTATTTATATGCGGGTTCATTGGCGTACGAGGAGTCCTATCTCCAGATTTATAATAATGCCCCTAATTCGTTCTTATTTGCCGTTTATGATGGCGAAAAAATGGTTGGAGCCACCACTTGCATTCCACTAGAAGACGAAACTGCAGAAGTTCAAGAACCATTTATTAAAGCAGGAATAAATCTTTCAAAAGTTTTGTATTTTGGCGAAAGTATTTTGCTCTCAGAATATAGGGGTTTTGGTTTGGGGAATCGTTTTTTTGAAGAGCGAGAGGCACATGCCCGAAGTTTTTCTCAATTTAAAAAGACCTGTTTCTGTGCGGTGCTTAGAGAAAAAAATCATCACCTCAGACCCAAAGATTATAAGCCTCTGGATGAATTTTGGAAAAAACGCGGTTATGAAAAACAGGCCCATTTAAAAAGTAATTTCGAATGGATGGATATCGGTGAAGACTGTGTCAGTATAAAGACCATGATATATTGGTCTAAAGAATTAAAAATTAGTCTCTAAAGAGCAAACATAACTCTTATCCGCCCAGTGAATAACATCAGTTAACATCAAATTATCCCCGTTTGATGATGTTTTATTTGTGAATCTTTACTGAATGAATTTCCATAAGAAACCCTTGTAGGCAGTGCATCGTTTTTAAGATTTTTTTGCAAGTAAGGTAGCTTGACTACTCCACTTATTTCGTTTTATCAGGCCAGTCCCAATTTATCAAGTCAGTGCTCCAAGCGATTCCATTAGATGCATTTTTATCAAAATCATCTTCAATTTACGTTTTAGGATCAGAACCATGAAAAAACATGATATACTTATTAAGTTCCTTTGATTTAACCCGCTTTATGCCTTAAAAAATCTCCCGATTTTATCGGGACCGTAGCTAAATTGCTTTCCATCGGGAAGCTCAGGGTAAACTGCTATGCTCATCTCGTTTAAATGCCTGATTTATTCCAATTAAAAACTCATTACGATTCTCCAATGCATAAATCGGGTTTTAATTGACCTTGTGAAATATTAAAAAACTGGATTTGACCATTAATATGAACAAACCCAGTTTTCTAAGGTTTAAATCGGGTTAAACAAAGGCCTCGTGTTTGTTTCTATTAAATAACCAGAAGATAATGGGGAAAACCATGAGCGTTAAAACGGTGGCGGTAATTAGCCCGCCTATAATAACAATGGCTAGCGGCTTCTGAGATTCTGAGCCTATTCCTGTGCTTATGGCGGCAGGTAAAAGGCCAATGGATGCCATGAGGGCGGTCATCACTACTGGTCTGGTTCTTACTTTTACGGCTTCTTTAATGGCACTTTCTAAACTCAAATTGAGCCTAACATTATTATGAAACTCTGAAATAAGGATAACGCCATTTTGTATACAAATTCCAAAAAGAGCTATAAAGCCAACACCACCAGAAATGCCAAAGTTGGTTCTGGTGACATGCAGAGCTATAATACCACCAATAATGGCAAAAGGCACGTTAGTAAGCACTAGAAGAGAATCTTTGACATTCCCAAACATAATAAAGAGCAAAACGAATATTCCCACCAAACTAATGGGCACCATCTGTCCCAATGTGCCAGTGGCACGAACCTGATTTTCAAATTCTCCTGTCCAGCCAATGCTATAGCCTTGTGGTAAATCAATTTTACTTTCCACACTCTTTTGTGCTTCTTTAATGGTACTGCCTAAATCTCTATCTCTAACAGAAAATTTGACACCAATAAAACGCTTGGTATTATCTCTATAAATAAACGCAGGGCCTGTTATTTTCTGAATAGATGCAATCTCTTTTAAAGGAATTTTATTCCCTTGAATGGTAGAGACTTTGAGGTTACTGATATCATCCTCATTTTTTCTATACTCTTTCAGATAACGAACCCGAATGTCAAACTTTTTCTCGCCTTCATATTTTTGGGTTGCAGTTTTTCCTCCAAATGCCATTTCTAAAACAGCCTGAGCCTCAGACACTTTAACGCCATAGGCCGCCATTTTTTCTCTATCTAGAATTACACTTACTTCTGGCTGTCCTAAATTTCTTAAAATCCCTACGTCCTTTATTCCATCCACATTTTCTATCTGTTTAATAACTTTATTGGCTATTTCATCAAGCTTTTCCAGGTCATCGCCATAAATTTTAACGGCATTAGAAGCGTTTATGCCAGCTACACTTTCAGCCACATTGTCTATGATAGGTTGAGAATAATTATAACCAATACCCTGATAAATAGAAAGGGAGTCGTCCATTTCTCGTACCAAATCATCCATAGAGATTTTTCTTTCCCATTCGTCTTTATGTTTCAGGTTCACCTGCATCTGCACATAATAAAATCCACTAGGGTCTGTGCCGTCATTACTTCTGCCAACCTGACTCAGCACACCATTTACTTCTGGGAATTTTTGTAGTTCCTGTCTTAAAGAGGCTGTTTTTTGTACCGTTTCTGTAAGGCTTTGGCTCATAGGAAATTTGGCTTCTACCCATAATGCTCCTTCATTGAGCTGGGGTAAAAATTCAGTTCCTAAAAACTTAGCGGAAAATAAGACTACTGCTATAAAAGCAAATGATATCCCTAAAGTCTTACGCTTATGTTTAAACGTCCACGAGAACCCTTTTTCTACGAGATTATTCCAGAAGTTTACGAAAGGGTTATTTTTTTCGACCACATTTTTATTAAGGAAAATATGGCAAAGAACGGGTACCAGTGTTAAAGTTAAAATTAAGGCACCTAATAAAGCAAAGCCCAAAGTGTATGCTAAGGGCGAAAACATTTTACCTTCTACTTTCTGAAAGGCAAAAATGGGTAGGAGAGCGGTAATAATAATGAGTTTTGAAAAGAAAATGGCCTTCCCTAGTTCTGTTCCAGTCTTTTTTATGACACTCCCAATGGCCAATTTATTATATGCCGCCATCCCTTTTTTGAGGGCAATATGGTCTAGTGTAACAAATATACCTTCCACCATCACAACTGCTCCGTCAATGATAATACCAAAGTCTACCGCACCTAGAGAGAGGAGATTAGCACTCATTCCTTTCAGCTTTAGACATAAAAAAGCAAACAAAAGCGACAGTGGAATAATGATGGATACAGTAACGGTGGTTCGCCAGTCTGCCATAAACAGAAATACAATTAAAGTCACGAACACAATACCTTCTAGCATATTATGCATGACGGTAGTGGTAGTATAATTCATGAGGTTGTCGCGGTCGTAAAAGGTTTCCATTTTTACGTCCTTAGGCAAAATGTGCTCGTTGAGTTCCGTTATTTTTTCTTTCACTCTGGCAAGCACCTCTTTAGGGTTCTCTCCTTTACGCATGACCACAATCCCTTCCACTACATCGTCGTTATCATTCAGACCGACCTGCCCAACTCGTGGCATGGAGCTTTCAATAACGGTGGCTAGGTTTTTTACCAATATGGGGTTACCGCCTGCTACATCCACTATAATGTTTTCAATATCTGGGATACTACTTAATAAACCCACACCTCTTACCACATAGGCTTGTCCATTTTTCTCAATGACATCGCCACCAACATTAATATTACTTTGGTTTACAGCCTCATAAATTTGTAAAGGCGTAATATTATATTTTGCCAACCTGTTGGGATCCACACTTACATCATAGGTCTTTTCTTGGCCACCAAATGCGACCAAATCTGCTACTCCGGATACGGAACGTAGCTGTCTATCTATTACCCAATTTTGAATGGTAAGGAGTTCTCGGGAATCTCTAGTATCACTTTTTAAGGTATACCTGAATACTTCTCCAGTGGGGCCGTAAGGCGGCTGAACATCTGGAATCACCTCGTCTGGGAGGGAAACGTTTCGCAATAAGTTATTGACCTGCTGTCTTGCGAAAAAATCATCTACACCATCTTCAAAAATGATTTTGATAACCGAAAGTCCAAACATAGTAATGCTTCGAACGCTTGTTTTTTTCTGAACCGAGTTCATCGCTATTTCCACCGGTGTGGTGACAAAGCGTTCTATTTCCTCGGCACTTCTACCATTCCATTCTGTTACAATAATAATCTGGGTGTTGGTAACATCAGGAAACGCCTCAATTGGCATATTTCTGAATGCTACAATACCAGAAATTATGAGTACGCCTACCCAAAAGAAAGTAAACGGCTTATTCTTTAAAGAAAAAGCAATGATGTTTTTTATGAATTTGTTCATTTTTTAGTCGTTTAAGGCATCATAAATTAAAAGCTGATTTTGGGTGATAACCCTTTCGCCTTCTTGCAAACCAGAACTGATATAAGAGGTGTCACCCACCTGTCGGAATACTTCTACTTGGCGGGTTTCTATGTTATTTCTGTCCTTAAAAATCATGACAAAACTTTTACTTTTGTCAAAAACCACCGCTTGAGAAGGAATGGATACCATAGAAATGTCTTCTTGGTAAGAAAGCTTTATGGTGGCTCTCATTTCTGGTTTAAGTAAATAATCCTTATTGGACAATTTTATCCTTACTTTCATGGCTTTTGTTTCCGGATCTATGATGTTATAGATCTTATCTACTTTACCGTAAAACTTCTGATCTGGATAGCTTAATGTGCTCACTGCAGCATCTATTCCTAGTTTTACTTGATTTATATCGCTTTCGTTTACGTTGGCAATAGCCCAAACATCATCGATTTCTGCTATGTCAAAGATATTGTCCGATTTATCGCTCCGTAAGAGCATATCCTGGTTAATGTCTTTTTGGATAATAAAGCCACTCAGAGGGGAACGCACCTCAAATGTAGCCCCACCTTTAATGTTGTAAATCTTGTAGGTTTCTTGCACTCTTTGCAGCTGAGATTGGGCTTTGTCTAGCAAGTTTTTGGCTTCTATTACGTCTCTTTCAGCAGTTAATTTTCCTTCAAAAAGCTCTTGTGCCACTTTGAAATTGTTTTTGGCTACTATTACATCGCCTTTGGCGTCGTCTAGATCTTTCTCAAAGCCCGCTACTTCGGTACTGCGTATGGTCGCTAATAATTGGCCTTTGTTTACATAGTCCCCAAGTTCAACATAGACTTTCGTCACATTACCTCCAACAATCGGAAAAATCTCAATCATTTTATTGTTGTCGGTAGTTATTTTTCCATAAAAATTGAGTTCTTTTTGTAGAGGTTTTTGATTTGCCGTATCCACCTTTAGGGTAGAAAGCATTTTATCGCTCAGAACAAAAGTTTCTTTAACTTCTTCTTGCTTATTTTCTTTACGGCAAGAAGAAAGCAGAAAAAGGGAGCTTATGATAATTAGGAATATTTTCATGTCTTAGAAAATTTCGGTATTGGTGATATAGTTTAAACTGATGCCTGAGAGTATCAAGGCCTTTTTTATTTCGTTCACTTGAATGGTAGTTTGGTTGTAGGTTTCCATAAAATCAGTGAATTCTAGGAGGTTAATGTTTCGTTTCTGAAAATTGGCTATCATGCCGTCGTATACAGCGTTTAGATTTTGCATGGTAGACATATCAATTCCGTTTAATTGTTTTTGCTGCTGTTGCCATAGTGTCCAAATCATAGCGGCATGCGTTTCTACTTCCAATTTTTTGTAATCAACGTTTAGGTTAGTTTGATTTAATTGAGCTTCGGCTATTTTGATATTGCCTTTGTTTTTATTCCAAAGGGGTAGGGGAATGCCAACCGTAAAGTTTATTTGATTTTTAAAAGCACCGCCACGTTGGTCATAAGAAGCTCCGGCTGTTAAATCATTTATAGCGAGTGACCTCTGCCATTTTAGTTGAAGTTCTTGGCTTTCTGATACTTTTATTGCCGTTAAGTAATCCAAATTTTTTTCTAAAGCAGAAGACAGAATAGTTTCTTTTAAGATCAGTTTGTTTTGATAAATATTGATAAGTTCTGCTTCATTAGTCACCACCGAAACGGGTTCCGAAATACCAGTCAGTAAAGCCAAGGTTTGAGAAGCTTCCGCAATGCCTTTTAGCACATCGTTTTTGTCGCTTTTGAGTTCTAAAACCAATGTTTGTAACCTCACAACCTCCTTCAGAGGTATGTTTCCTTTGAGGGCTTGTATGGTATAGTTATTTAAAAGGTTATCAAGCATCTCTATTTGATTTTCAAGCGTCACTATCTTTTGATTGTCAAAAAAAAGGGTGTAAAAGTTCTGCTGAAGCTCGTATTTTAGATTGCGGATCAACTGTTCAAACTGGAGCTCTGCAATGGATAAATTTGACTTAGCAAACTCCACTTCATTTTTCTTTTTTCCACCTAAATAAATGAGTTGTTCCACGGATAGGCCTTTTTGACCCTGACCGCCTACGCTAAAAACCTTACCATCTTGTGGATTAATGGCATTGAACTCTGCAGATAAATAGGGTAGTTCCCATATTTTGGCCTGTATCACAGCCGCTTGCGACGCCGAGATATTGTACTTTTCTGCCAGTAATAGAAGGTTGTTGGTCTGAAGTTGTTGCTCTGCTTCTGTCCAAGTAAGTGTTTTTTGTGCCACACCTAGTGAAGACTGAAAGAGCGTTAAAACGAAAAGAACTTGTTTCATCAATTGCACTTATTTTAATTAGAAATGCAAAGCTGAAATGTCAGACTTTAAAACGCCTTAAATATAGGCTTAAAAAGACCTTAAAGGTTAAGAATTATAAGCTGGGAATTGGATCCGAAATTGATTTTGATGATCAGCAGAAATTGAATAGCCAATTTTTGCCTTTTCTTGATTTAAGATTCTTTTGACTATTCTAAGTCCCAAGCCCAAACCAGATTTATCTTTAGCGTTTTGTCCTCTTAAAAAAGGCTCAAAAATTTTGTTTTGGTCGTTAGAGGAGATGGTTTTTCCGTCGTTTGTAATGGTTACCGTTAATTTATCAGAAGTACTTTCAATTTCTATTTTTACCTGTTTACTGTCCGAATATAGGTATGCGTTCTTAAAGAGATTGACAAAAGCGATGGTTAATAATGGTTTGTTTCCTTTAATTTCTAAGGATTCTATTTCCAAAAACTCAAGATCAATTCTGAATTCGAAAAATATTTTATTTACTTTTTCAGCAGCCTCAAATATCAATTCATCTATTCTACAAACTTCATTTTGTTTTCTGATTTCGCTATCTAATTTAGAAAGTAGAAGTAGCGAGTTGGTTAATTCCGAAAGTTGGTTGACATCATTTAGTAAGTTTACATTAAAAGCACTAGAGGCATTGCTCGAATTTTCTGCTATTATTTCGTTTTCCAGCTGAGCTGTAATTCGGGCTATCGGGGTTCTTAATTCATGCGAAGCATTGGCTGTGAATTCTTGCTGCTTTTTGTAAGAGTTAGCTATTCTTTCTAGCATTTGGTTAAATTCTTCCGCTAATAAATCTATTTCATCTTTTCTTTCTTTAACCGGTATTCTGGTATCCAGGTTGTTTTCATTGATACCTTTAATTTTCCTTAGAAAATTATCAATAGGTGAGAGAAGTTTTTTGACCATTCCATAAGAAAGAAGCCATGTAATAATGGTGAAACCCAGATAGGTAGCTATCAAAATGTATAGTAAGTATTCTAATTTTCTCTTCCCAAAATTATCTTGAGCTGAGATTAGTGCATAGTAATCCTTGTCGTTGGTGTCATAAAAAACGCCATATATTTCATGTGCTTTTTCTTTCCTAAAAAAGTATTTCTCTGCTTTGAGATATTTTAAGTCGTCTACTGTCCAATTGATTTTTGTGTCGTCTAGGCTGCTGTATATGAGGTTATAATCGGCGTCAAAAATGAGCGTTTTTTCGTTATAAAGTTTGTTAATGCTGTTTTGGTCAATTATCTTAAGAAGTTGCCGGTCTACTTCTTCCACTTCTACCAACAGTTTTATGGATGATATGGCCTTTTCATTTAGTCGAATTTGAAATTCATCTTTTCTGAAATCTTCAAATAAAAGGTAAATGATACTAGCCGAAACCGCAAAAATGATGGTAAAAGAAAGAGAAACAATGAACGATATTTTACTATTTAAGTTCATAATCTTAATCCTCAACTTTTAAGTAATAGCCATAACCTATTTTGGTATGTATAAGTTTAGTGTTAAAATCTTTATCAATTTTTTTTCTCAAAAAGTTAATATAAACCTCTATTGTATTTTGATTGGTTTCAATATGATAATCCCAAAGTTCGTCCGCAATTTGTTTTTTTGACAGTACTCTTCCGTTAGCCTTGGCTAGGATAGAAAGCAGCTTAAATTCCTTTGGGGTCAGGTTTATTTGAATTGTTTCTCTGGTGACAAGCATTTCATCGGTATCAATCACCAAATCGCCAATAGTAAGCAAATTTGCAGTTTCTTGAGGAACGCCCTTTCTTCTTAGAAGTGATTTGATTCTTGCCAATAATTCATCAAAATGAAAGGGTTTTACCAAGTAGTCGTCGGCACCGTTATCAAAAGCGGAAACTTTATCTTCCACTTCTCCAAAAGCTGTAAGCATCAAAATAGGAATATGTTTGTTCTCTTCTCTGAGCTGCTTACACACTTCAATGCCATCTGACCCAGGCACGTTAATATCCAATATGACACAGTCATACGCTTTAAGTTTGAACTGGCTTTTTACAAAACTACCACTGTAAACGGGGTCACATTGGTAATTAAGTATCCCTAAATACTTAATTATTTCTTTGGATAAGACGGCATCGTCTTCAAGTAAAAGAATGTTGCTCATTGTGCCACTTCATTAATTTATAATTCTGGGTAAATTTAAAAACGTTTGTCGTGGAGAAGTGTAATACGAGGGATTTTGTACATCGAATTTATTCTACATTTTCAAAGGGTTTTCTTAAGCATTTTAGCAATTGGCTTAAAACATCTTCATTATAACGACCCCAGCTACAATCAGCAGCATTCCTGCCACTCTACCTAGGCTTATAGGTTGTAGTTGCGTTCCCATAAGTTGGAAATGCTCCATGAACATAGAAATTAATAGTTGCCCTGTAATCACCAGTCCAAAGGTCAAACCTGGTCCTATCTTGGGAAACACAAACACAATAATAGTGACATAAAATGCCCCTAATATTCCTCCTACCCATGCGTAGGATGGAGCCTCTTTTAGACCCTTCCATGAAACTTCTTGAGCGGTAATAAGGATATAGATAACCAATGCCAAAATACCAACGAAGAAGGAGATCAAGGAAGCGTGAAGCGGGCTACCTCCTGTTTTAGAGAGCTTGTTGTTCATGGCAGCCTGAATAGGTAGAAATGCACCGGCAAGCAAAGCCATAATTATCCAAATTATTTTATCCATATGGTTTTATCAGTAAGCCGTAATCAAGGCTTTTTTACTTAAGTTTCTTATAAAAATACTCCATGCTAAAACAGAATACTATGATACCAAGAGCAATGATTATGTTTGATTTATTCGTACTAAACTGTTTAAAAATTAAAGTGATTAATGCTCCAGAGCAGGATAAAAAGCCAATTAAGGAAATAGTTTTGCTTCCCTTTATTTCTTTACAAAGCTTAAATCCAACATAATTTACACTGGCAAAGATGACCAGAAAACCGACACTCCCAGCGGTTGAAATACTTTCTAATTTTAAGGTATTTACCAAAATAAGTGTGGCAATGGTCGTAATCAATAAACCAATGGGCTGATTCCAAAGTTGATAAGTTAATTGATGTGGAAGTTCATCGTCTTCAGACAGTTCATAGCTAACCCTACTTCCGCCATATAAAGAGGCATTTATGGCTGAAAAAGTGGAGATTAAAGCGGCAATGGTAATGATAGTAAATCCTATAGTACCTAACATCGGTTTTGCGGCTTCTGCCAGCACATAATCTTTAGCAGTAGCAATTTCCTTGAAATCAAGGGTGCCTACGGTAATAATGGCAATAATGATGTATAAAAAAATAACAAAGATGACCGATCCAAAATAAGCTCTAGGAATGTTCTTTTCGGGGTTTATAATATCTGGAGCAGCATTGGCAATCAATTCAAATCCTTCGTAAGCCACAAAGATCATCATGCCTGCGGCTACAAGGTTAATGGGCGATTCCCAATTGGAAACAGCTAATTGTTCTAAATGGGTGCTGCTGGATAATCCATAAATACCGATAGCCACAAAGGACAAGAGAATTATTAACTTGATAATTACAGCTATGGATTCAATTTTACCCACTACAGCAATGCTATAATAATTTATGAAAGTGGCAAAGACGATAATGACACTGGCGTAAATATGTGAGTCTAATGAAACACTACTTGTGATTTGATAAAGGTTGGGAGCGTAAGAACCAAAAGCTGAAGCATAAAGCGATAGCATGATGATATAACTTATCCAAAGTAAATTGTTTAGGCCACCACTAAGCACGTTTATACCAAAACCTTTATTGATGAATTTTACGGTACCTCCTTTGTCTGGAAAAGAAATGGATAATTTGGAATACGAATATGCTGTGATTAAGGCAATTATTCCAGCCACCAAAAAAGAAATAGGCGTGCCACCTTTGGCCAGGTCTGTTGCCAGCCCTAAAACTGCAAAAATTCCACCACCTACCATCCCTCCAATGCCAATGGAAATGGCATCCTTAAGGCTTACTTTATCTTTTGTGGACATATTATCTTTTTTTCCTGACTGTTTATTACCAGAAAGTGCAAATGCCGTTTAAGTCATTTCGTTTCATAATGAAATGATGGAATCGGAAATAGCTTTTACGTATTTTATTTTAAATCACTTTTAAACGGGAATGAATATATTGAATGTTGCACCTTTATTTACTTCGCCAAATGCTGTAATAATACCATCGTGATTCTCTACAATTTTTTTGACAATTGCTAGTCCAATGCCAGTTCCGTTATACTCTTCTTTACCATGTAGTCTTTGAAAAACTTCAAATATTCTTTCATTGTATTGCTGCTCAAAACCAATACCATTATCGGAAATACTAATATGACAGTACTGATTTTCATCCGATAGTTTGTCAATTCCAAACTTAGCACCTGCTGCAATTTCACATTCAATTTTTATATGCAGCGGATGATTAACTCTAGCAAACTTAATGGAGTTACTTATTAAATTAAGAATGAGTTGCTTGAATTGAAAAGAAATGATTTTTACATCACAGATATTATGGAGTTCAAAAGTTACATTGTTCTGTTCCAGTTCCTCTTTTAAAGTTTCTTTGATGTCATCAATAATTTCAAGAAGATTAACTATTTCAAATTTTCTTTCATGAGAAGTGGTTCGGGAATAGGCAAATAAATCTTGAATCAAATTTTGCATTCTGTTAGCAGATTGCTGCATTCTGGAAAAGTATTTCTTAGCATTATATGATAAGGAAGCATATTCCGATTCTAAGATACGGGACGAAAATGTTTGGATTTTCCGCAATGGTTCCTGTAAATCATGACTAGAGATATAGACAAAGGATTGCAATTCTTTGTTAATCCTTTCGAGATCAATATTCTTTTGATTTAACTCATTGGTTCGCTGCTGCACTTGGCTTTCAAGTTCTGTGGTAAACATTTTTTGATCTTGAATATCCGTACTGCTA
The DNA here is from genome assembly GCF_055134445.1 of Arcticibacterium sp. Taxonomy (NCBI): domain Bacteria; kingdom Pseudomonadati; phylum Bacteroidota; class Cytophagia; order Cytophagales; family Leadbetterellaceae; genus Arcticibacterium; species Arcticibacterium sp. Next base: position 17,218 of record NZ_JBSRVI010000138.1, on the reverse strand, counting down.
CCTACCCACATTTTTATGTTGCCATCATTGTCTTTTTGTGGTGTGGCACGGCTTAACTGCCAGCGATATTCCCCATTATGTTTTCGAAACCTATGTTCATATATAAAGTCTTTTCCCGTACTAATGGCTTCGGTCCAAAGTCTAATGTTTTCTTCTCGGTCTTCGGGATGTACAATCTGTATCCAGCCATCTTTATTGATTTGGTCGAGTGTTAAGCCAGAGAAATCAAAAACCGACTGATTGAAATAATTGAGGTTTCCTTGCTTATCGGAAGTCCAGATATGCTGTGGCATAGAGTCTGCCAGCAAACGGAATTTTTGTTCCCTTTCAACTAATGCCTGTTGATATTGTTTTTCCTCAGTTATATCCCGGAGAGTTCCGAGTTTTTTTATTGGCTTACGGTTTTCATCAAAAAAAACTTTTCCTTGTGTTCTTATCCAGCAGAAGCTGTTATCAGGTTTTACAACACGGGCTTCGTAACTATAAATACCCGTTATCATGGCTTCATCAAATGCTTTTTCAACTATATCATGAATATCTTCCGGATGTATCTGGCTACGCATTTGCAGATGAGTGATTATTGCAGATTCATCATGTCCAAAGATAACTGCTAGGCGGGGTGAATGAATGATATGCCGGGAGTGCAGATCCAACTCCCAGGTGGCCAATTCTGTGGCTTCAGCTGCCAAACGAGATCGTTCTTCTGCTTCCTCTACTTTTTGGCGGGCTTCCACTTTATCTGTTACATCATTTACCGTTATCATAATGCCCGATATCTTTCCATCAGGTTCAAACAAAGCTGCATATTCAAAATCAAGATAAAACTTTTTCATACCATCATCTCCCTGCACATAAGCAAGCGACTCTTTTTCGGTGTGAGATTTACCTGTGGTAAATACCTTGTTCAGTAATTCAGGATATTTCTGCTCTTTCAGCTCAGGAAATACATCTAAAATTGATTTGCCTAAAACATCAGCTTCTTTTTTACGCCACATGTTTTCGAACATCACTTTATTTGCAGATTCAATTATATAATCTTTGCCTCTTAAAATCGTCATGGGTATGGGCGATTGCATCACCATGTGGCGGAAATGTTTTTCACTTTCTTCCAGTAAATGCTTTGCAATTGCAGTGGTAGTTACTTCTGTGGCTACGACCATGATACCGGAAATTTCGCCACTCTCTTCTTTTAATGGATGGTATACCAGATTGAAATATGCTTGTTCCATGCTTCCATAACGGTTCAGCGTAGCTGGTAATTCAGGCGAATAAAATGCATTGCCAGAACTTATTACATCACGGAACAAAGGCTCTACCAGGCTTTTTACCTCAGGTAGTGCTTCAAATAGTGGTTTGCCAATAAATTCACTTTCTTTTTTATCTACGAGCAATAAATAATTTTCATTGGCCAGTTCTACTTTAAAGTCGGGGCCTCTGAAAATGGCAATGCCAAGCGGTGCCTGCTCTACAGAATCCCGGAATCGTTTTTCACTTTCTTCAACTCTTTGTTTGGCTTCATGCAGTTCGGTAACTTCTGCCGCCGTATTCATTACCGCATAAGGAATACCGGAAGCATCGAAGAGGGGAGTAAAACTGTAATTAAAGTAATAAGAACCCAATGCACCGTTTTTTATCAGGTCAACCTTTTGATTTTTGGCGTGAAAAGGCATACCTGTTTCTAACACTGCAGCTACCTGTTCAAATATTTTTTGACCTACTAATTCGGGCAGAATATCTGTATATAACTTACCTACTACATCATTTCCTTTGCCCCAGATATCCATGACAGATTGATTAGCAAGTGCGATCCGCATTTCTTTCCCCACATATACTGCAATTGGGAAGGGGGCACTCTCAACCAGTGAACGGGTCCTTTGTTCGCTTTCTTCTATTTTTTTTCTTGCAAATACCTGTTCTGTTACATCATAGGCCTGTACCAACACTCCCGAAATGTTTCCATCGGCTTCGCGAAAGGGTTGATAGATGAAGTTGAAGTAAAGGGTGTATTCTTCCCCATTTGGACGACTGAAAAATGTCGGTTGTTCATTGCCGTAATGTGTTACACCATTGTGCAGTACATCCATTAACAAATCATAGTAGGGCTGGCCTTTCATTTCCGGTAATAAGTCCAAAAATGGTTTTCCAATTGCATCCGGTCCAACTCTCCAAAACTTGAATAATGAGTCGTTGGCTATTTCCAAAGTCAATTCTTCACCCCGAAGAATGAAAATGGGGTGAATAGCCTGTGCGATCAAATTACGAAAGCGTTGTTCACTTTCTTCTACCTTTTTCCTGGCTTCTACCTGGGGTGTTACATCAAAGCCAATGGCCATGATGCCGTCTATTTTTCCATCCGCATCATAAAGTGCCTCGTAAGAAAAATTGATATAAACCGTTTCTAAAGTTCCATTCTTTAAAAATTGAACAGGTAGTTCTGCCGTTGCAAAGCGATTACCAGTACTGGTTACATCATCCAGCAATTCTTTAATGCCCTGTGTTGAAAGTTCTGGCATGGATTCAAAAACGGGAATATTCATCACCTCTTCCTCTGTTCGTCCCCAAAGTTCCAACGCATATTTGTTAGCAATTTCTACTTTATAATCACTTCCCCGCAAAATGGAAATAGCCATCGGAGCCTGCAGAATCATCAGCCTTAAATTGTTTTCGCTGATCATTATTTTTTTGCGGGCTTCTACCTGCGGGGTATTTTCGAGTACCCACACCGCAATTTTAATTACTTTACCGTTTTCATCTTTTAAGGGAGCATATACAAAGGTTACATATATTATATCTTCTTTGCCATGGCGAATCAGCATCATCTCCACTTCATTGGCATAAAATGGTTTACCTGTTTCCACCACATTTTTCATTGGTTCTTCGTAATAAGCCCTGGCTTCTGCAAAGGTATCCCAGTAAAATTTTCCTACAATGGCATCATGAGGCTTGCCGGCAATTTCAATAAAACTGTCGTTTGCTATTTCGCTTATCAGGGTTGCGGCATCCATGACACAGATACCCACCGGCGATTCCAAAACCATGGTGCGGATATGCTGTTCCGTTTCTTTCCTCTTTCTATTGGCAAGAGCTTGTTCTGTAATATCCTCTAATGTTCCGTTTAATCGGTAAGCAATTTTTTCTTCATCAAACCATGCCTTACCCTTGGCATGAATAATGATTTCTTTTTTTGATATAGGTTGAATGATGCTGTACACAATATCATAAATACCACCAGATGAATAATCTAAAGCTGTTTGAATGGCGGTGGCTACTTTTTTTCTGTCTGTTTCTGATATGACGTTTATAGCATCTGATAATTCAATTTGATCTTCGGGAGGCAAGCCAAACCAACTTTTCAGTCTGGCATTTCCAGAAAACTTTTTGGTATGTGGGTTATAGTCAAAAGTGCCCAATTGGGCGGCCTCTAATACGAATTCCAATTCATTTTTACTTTCAATCAGCTCTTCTTCTGCTTTCTTCTTATTGGTAGTTTCTATAACGGTCACCAACACGCCACCCACCTCACCATTCTCTAACCTTATTGGGCTGTAGGCAAAATCAAAATAACAGGTTTCCACATATCCATTTCTGTCGAGTGGTAGCATAAAGTCAGGAAAGCCAACGGCCTCTCCATTCATTACGCCTTCGAACATGGTGTCAATGATATGCCAAATCTCGGAAAAGGTTTCTTTAGAGCTTATTCCCAAAGCTTGAGGATGCTTAGATGCTCCCAAAATTGGGCGATAACCGTCATTATAAATTTGGGTATATTCTTTACCCCAGGCAATATACATTCCGAAAGGGTTATCCAGGACCACAGATACCATGGTTCGCAGACTTTGCGGCCATGTCTTGGGATCTCCTAAAGGGGTTTTACGCCAATCTTTAGCCCTGATGAGCTTACCCATCTCACCACCACCTTGTAAAAAATTATAGTTGGTATTTTCGGTGTTCATACATTTTACTAGGGTTGTATTATAAATCTATCTCTTGTAGGTTGCTGTAAATTGCTAGTGCTGATCAGCGTAATAGCTTTTTTAATGACCTTTTTTAAAACTTCAAATGCTCCTGGTTTTTTAATATAGTAATGAGAACCCATTTCATAAAGCCTGTTAACCACCTTTATATCAAGAGAAGTAGAAGAAACAATAACTGGTATATCTCTTAGCCTATCTATTACTTTCATTTCTTCAATACATTCCATTCCTGACTTTTTTGGCATATTAAGGTCAAGAAAAATAACGTCAGGGTATTTTTCTGAATCTGAAAATAAAAAATTCATCAGTTTCACGCCATCTTTCACCACGGTAAGGGTAGTATAGGATGAAATTTCGAGCAATGCATCCTTAAAAAAATCGCAATCGTCTTGGTCGTCATCGGCGAGTAAAATTGAGAGTTTTGTATTATCCATTACTGAAAATTAGTAGAAAATCATAGAATCAAAAAAACAATTCTTAATGTTTTATTAGGCATCACTACCTACGTTAAAAAAAAAATAAAAAGTGATAAGCCACTTTCAAACGAGCAATCGCTCCTTATCCAGAATAATATACGCTATCAACTAGGGGTGCGACTCCGAGAGTTGAAAAGAAAGTACATTTTTTTAAGAGAATGAATTCTTGTGGATTGTCAACAAACAGATAGCTTGTTTCGGTCTGAAATGTAATTATTTTGTATAAATCAAATATGCTTTTCATTTCTGAAGTGTTTCAAAATGATAGATCACAATGGCTAAATCGAGTATTATTTCAGTTATTTCATTTACTGCTTTTAAGCATTTGTGGAATACTTTAAGCACTGATAAAATATACACGTTACCAAAAATATAGAAATACTTAATAAAGACAAGCGATTTTGTAGGTTTGAATGGTTAAAAATAGGTATTGATACGGGTTCAATATACCGGCGTGTATACGAACTCAAATGGGATGAACCTCATGTAGACTTACGCTACTTAAGACAAGTTGTAATTTAAATACTTCTTGTCTATGTATACGAGTTTCGCTAATTCCTGAAATATTTAAGGCTATTTCCGCAGCAATTTGACCGTGTAAAAAGTGATAGCACTAAAGACAAATATTGCAATTGGCGATAGTACAATTTCCGTTTTATTATCAAGATACCCGCTAGGAATACAAGAACTCCTAGCCATAAACCAACCAATGGGGAGATAACTTACCGCTAGGTGAAAATATGGCTTATTTAAGATTATTCGGTTATCAAATTAAAAGCTCCTTCCGTTAAAAATTGCGTACTGTCCGTAAAGTCATTCTGATTTAGAATTTCAACAAAACCATTGCTCGTTTCACCTACTTTAATCTCCTTTTTAAGGAATGAATACCCATTATTAGAAGTGTTTTGAAGTATGAGGGCATAGTATTTACCATCAATGTCTACCAGCGTATTCTCCGATAATGCAGTTTTAGAAACCGAGTTTGAATAAATATCTGCTTCTACATACATACCAGGGCTAAACTTAGATGATAGTCTTTCTTCTGACAGGTGACCATGAATGCCAATGGTTCGGTTTTTTGGGTCAACGGTTCTGTTCACAAGGTGAACCTTTGCAGCATACGCCTTGCTTTTGTCTTCTTGTATCCGGAATTCAATCTGCTGTCCGACACTAACTTTTGGTAAGTCCTTTTCGAAGATATTTAATTCAAGATGTAGATGATCGGTGTCTATTATGGTAATGGCAGACTGCGAAGGATTCAAAAATGAGCCTCGAGTAATTTCTACTTGCGTCACGTAGCCATTGATAGGTGAGGATATGTTTAAAGTAGTTCGCATATTGTCTAAAGTGAGTGCCTCTGAATTTATATTCATCAGAGAGAGTTTTTTAGCCAATGATTCTACTTTTACGCGAGTAACGATGTAATCTGATTCCGCTTTAAGAAAATTCTTTTGGGAGGTAACATTGTCTTGTACCAAGTTCTTTTGTCTTTCATAATCTGATTTTAGATAAGTCAATTGCCCCTTTGCTTCTAAGAAGTCTTGTTGCATCTGTATAAAATCAGGGTTTTCTAAAGTAAAAAGGACTTGCCCTTTTTTTACGCGTTCTCCTGGTAGCAACTTTAAGCTTTTTACCGTTCCACCATAATATGAACTAACAGAGGCTTGGTTTTCTGGCGGTACGTCAAACATCCCAGTAGCTTTAACCACCTCATGAAAGGTTTTTGTTTCCAATTGTCCCAATTTCATATTAGAAGATTCAAATTGGGTTTGGCTAAGCTCGTAGGTTTCCTCTTGAGCAATTTGACCAACCGTTTCCTGTAAATCCGTATTAGAAGAGCATGATATGAAAGTGAGTAGTGAAGCCATCATTAAGTAGCCTACAGCATGTTTTTTCATTATACTATTGATATATTTTTTCATTTTCAGTTCATTAAATAATTCACTTCCAAAACTGTCATATTGTATTGGAAAAGAGATTTTAGATAGTTTGAATCAATGCTTTTTGCATTCTCCAATAGTTGAGCATATTGAAGAAAGTTTAATTCACCGTTCTGATAGGCCTTGTTGGCATAAAATAGTGTCTCTTTTGATAAGTTTTTTCCCGTTAATTCATAGTAAGTAAGTCCTTCCTCGTATTGCCTTAAATCGGATTGAAGTGACTCATACCTTGAGGATAACTGTGTTTTATAATTATTTCTTTCAGTTTCAAGGATACTTGCTCCAGTTTTTGCGGCTGCTATTTTTGATTTTTGACTTTTCAGCCATAAAGGAACAGCTACGCCAACATGAAAGCCAGCATACGATTGTGTACCTGGACCATTGTTTGAACCCCGAAATACAGAAGTGACGATATCAGGTAATAATTTTTGTTTTTCCAAAGCCAGGGTTTCATTTGAAAGTTCCAACGCATTCTTATAGTAACGGAGGGTAGGGTGGGCAATGCTATCAAATTGCATGACCGCAATTCTGTCAAAATTTTCCTCACTTACGGTAAAGTCAGTGTCTGATTGTAACCATTGATGGAGAAGAATATAGTTTTTTTGAATACTTTCACGAATTTGGCGGAGCTGTATTGAGATTTCTTTTTTCTTAGTTTCAGCGGTTAACTTTTCCAAATAATTAGTTTCACCTTGTTCAAATCTTCTGTTGGCTGCATGCTCAAAAGCCGTGTAAAGACTATCTAGATAGGTATAGTTTTTAAGCATTTCATGCCAATAGACTATTTCATAATAAACCATATGTACCTCTTTGGTGACCATGCGTTTATCTATACTGAATTGGTCTTTTGTTAATTGTGATTTACGCTCCATTACCCTTCGCTGAACACCATAAACCGTAGGAAACTGAAAGGTTTGACTAATGCCCCAAACATTAAGTGGAAAATTGTTTGGAGCTATATTGTTTTGGTCTTTATTATAGTAAACCTCTGTTTTGTTGATGTCTATCGCACTCTCAATAAGTTGTTCACTCTGAACAATTCTTTGGGCCGATGCCTTTAATCCAAGATTGTTTTGCAAAGCAATTTCTACGGCTTGATCCACGGTTATTTTATTCTCCTTGTTTTGACCTAAAACGGGGAAGGCCAATAGCACTGCAATGGTTAATATGGCCGCTGGAATTTTAACTTTAGGCAAGTTTCTATTTTTATCAAAAAGTGCATAAAGTACAGGTAATACAATTAGCGTAAGTGCCGTGGCTGAAATAAGTCCACCCACCACAACCGTGGCTAGTGGTCGCTGAACTTCAGCACCAGCCGAGGTTGAGATAGCCATAGGTAAGAAGCCTAATGCAGCTGCTGAGGCTGTAAGTAAAACGGGTCGTAATCTGTTCTTTGTACCCATAAGTATGCGACGGTTAATGTTATTGATGCCATTTGCTTTTAGCTCCTTAAATTCTTCAATGAGTACTATTCCGTTTAATACGGCTATACCAAAGAGAGCAATAAATCCAACGCCGGCCGAAATACTAAAAGGTAGGTCTCGTAAGTACAGCAGAACAATGCCTCCTATGGCCGACATCGGAATGGCACTATAGATGATTAGTGCTTCTTTGATGGAATTGAAAGCGAAATAGAGTAATATAAAAATCAATAAGAGTGCTATAGGAACAGCTATCATAAGACGATCTTTGGCGGTTCTCAAGTTTTCGAATTGACCCCCATAGGCTATGGTATAGCCCGTTGGTAGTTTGATTTCTTCATTTATGATTTGCTGCACATCTTTTACGACCGATTCCAAATCTCGGTTTCTTACATTTACGCCAACAACTATTCTTCTTTTGGTATTATCTCTGGAGATTTTAGCGGGTCCTTTTGTGTAAGAAATGGTTGCAAATTCACTTAACGGTAGTTGATTCCCATTAGGAAGTTGGATTGTGGCAGTTTTTATGTCCTCAATATCCTGATGGTGGGCTTTGTCAAACCTGATAGCGATATCAAATTGTTTTTCACCCTCAAAAACAGTTCCAGCAGATTTACCTGCAAAACCCATGGTGATAATGTTATTAAGATCTTCCACGTTTAAGCCATATTTGGCAATCTTTCTTCTATCATATTTGACCGACATCTGAGGAAGTCCTACCACCTTTTCTACTATAATATCGGCAGCACCATCTACGCCTTGAATGGCTTTTTCAACTTTCAAAGCTTGCTTATAAAGAATGTCTAAATCTTCTCCAAAAATCTTAATGGCTAAATCAGCTCTAACGCCTGTAATCAGCTCATTAAAACGCATTTCGATGGGTTGAGTAAATTCAAAGTCTACTCCTGGAATTTCGGACAAAGCCGCTTTGAATTTATCGGCCAGCTCATCTTTGCTTTTTGTGGTGACCCATTCTCCATTTGGTTTGAGTTTGATAATAACATCACTTTCTTCCATGGACATAGGGTCGGTGGGCACCTCTGCGGCTCCAATTCTGCTGACTACCTGAAGCACTTCCGGAAACTTTTTGAGAATGGTTTCTATTCTTGTGGTAGCAATCACAGTATTACTCAAGGAAGTTCCTGTTTTCAGTACTGGTTGTATCACGAAATCACCTTCATCTAAAGTAGGCACAAATTCACCTCCCATACGAGAGAAAAGAAATATTGTGGCCACAAAAAGTGTGAATGCCATAGCAAGCACAATCTTTTTTCTGCCTAGTGCCCAAGTAATAATAGGCTTGTATTTGTTTTCCAAAAATGTAATGAGTCGAGAGGAAATCGTTTTCTTGTTTGGGTCAGTAGGTCTGATAAACAAGGAAGCCATTACCGGCACATAAGTAAAACCAAGAATCATAGTACCCGCCAGAGCAAAAGTGAAAACCAGTGCCATGGGTCTGAACATTTTCCCTTCTATACCCACCAAGGAGAGTATGGGTATAAAAACAATAATAATAATGAGCTGGCCGAAAACTGCGGAGTGCATCATTTTGCTAGCTCCTAAATGAGTGACTTTGTCAATAAAACTTTGTCTTTCGGCTTTTGGTAATGCCAAAAAGTGAGAGCGTTCTGCTGTAATTTTGAAAGCAATAAATTCTACAATAATCACGGCTCCATCAATGATAATTCCGAAGTCTATAGCCCCAAGGCTCATCAAATTAGCATCTACATCAAATATGTACATGAGCGACAATGCGAAAAGCAAAGACATCGGAATTACGGAGGCAACAACCAGCCCTGATCGGATATTTCCGAGGAGTAAAACCACCACAAAAATGACAATTAAGCAACCTAGTATTAAGTTTTCAGCTATGGTGAAAGTGGTTTTTGCTATTAATTCACTTCTTTCTAAAAAGGGATTGATACTAATACCAACAGGAAGTGAAGGGGAGATTTCAGCAACGCGTACTTTTACTGCTTCTATAACAGCATTGGAGTTTGCTCCTTTTAGCATCATGACTTGTCCCAATACTTTTTCTCCTTCGCCATTTCCAGTAATTGCCCCGAAACGTGTTGCATGTCCAAATCCAACTGTTGCTACATCTTTGATGAAAACTGGGACTCCATTTCTGTTTTCGATGACAATGTTTTCAATATCTTCTAATGAACTGATGAGCCCTTCACCTCTAATAAAATAGGTTTGATTTGTTTTTTCTATGTACCCACCTCCAGCCACGCTGTTGTTTTTTTCTAGGGCAGAGAATGTTTGGGAAAGGGATAGGTTTAGGCTTTTTAGTTTTTCAGGATTTATGGCAACTTCATATTGTTTGAGATGCCCACCCCAAGTGTTTACTTCTACCACCCCCGGAATACCCGAAAGCTGCCGTTTTACTATCCAGTCTTGTATGGTTCTGACATCAGAAAGTGAGTAATCATCTCTATGTGCGGAGTCTACTTCTATGACATACTGATAAATTTCTCCTAAGCCCGTAGTAATTGGTCCCATAAATGGTTTACCAAACCCAGCAGGAATCTTTTCTTCTGCAGCTTTTATTTTTTCGGCAATAAGCTGCCTAGGAAGATAGGTGCCCATTTTGTCATCAAATACAACAGTCACTACCGATAGCCCAAACTTTGACACAGATCGAATTTCCTTTACATCGGGCAGATTAGCCATTTCCAGCTCTACTGGATATGTAAGAAATTTCTCGACATCTTCTGTCGCTAAATTTCTGGAAGTGGTAATGATTTGTACTTGATTATTGGTGACATCGGGAACAGCACCTATCGAAATTTCAGAAAGAGAATACAGGCCAAAGCTGATTATGCCTAATGAAAATAATAATACAATTAGTTTGTGGTTGATGCTATATTGAATAATCCGCTCTAACATTAGTGTCCATGATTTTAATTACACTAAAAGTAGATAGATATTCCTATGGTTCTTCTCAAGCTTTTCTTAAGATTTGCTTAAGATTTATAGCTTAGCCTAGGTTTACGCCAAAGAGATGACCTACAAGGGCTGTTAGTCCCATGGCGATAGTACCCCAGAAAGTAATACGCAGTATGGCTTTTAAAATACTTGAACCACCTGTTTTTGCAGCTACAGCTCCTAAAACAATTAAGAAGAAAATTGAAAATCCATACAGGTAGTACTCCATTTGTTGGAGCGGCATAAATAGGGCGATGAGTAAAGGTAGAATCCCGCCAACGCTAAAGGCTGCACCAGAGGTCCAGGCCGCTTGAAGTGGTTTGGCCTGACTGATATCATTAATGCCTAATTCGTCTCTGATATGGGCCCCTAATACATCATATTCGGTCAGTTCTTTAGCCACAATAGCAGCGGTTTCCTTTGTTAAGCCCCTTTGTTCATAGATTTCTGTAAGTCTTTGTAACTCAAGCTCTGGCATTTCTTCAAGCTCTTGCTTTTCTCTTTCAATATCGGCTTTTTCTACATCCGTTTGTGAGCTTACAGAAACGTATTCTCCCGCCGCCATGGATAAGGCTCCAGCCACCAATCCAGCCAGAGTCGCTAATATAATGGGCTCTCTTAAATCACTTGCTGCCGCTACACCTATGGCTAAACTGGTGGTTGATAAAACGCCATCATTGGCACCTAAAACGGCTGCTCTTAGCCAGTTGCTACGATGTATGTAATGATTATCTAAATAATTATCAATAGTGGCTTCCATATTTAATTTCTAAATGGTGAGGGGCATCACAGTTTCATTTTAATGCCGTGCTAGGTAACAAACTTAGAACTTTATGGTCACTATTGTTCCTTTATCCAAAACACTTTCAATGGTCAAATTAGCTTTTATAGCCTCAGCACACTTTGTTGCTATGGAAAGCCCTAAACCATTGCCCGATATGTGTTTATGATGGAGTGCTTCCGACCTGAAGAAACTATCGTAAATATTATTTAAATCCTTTTCATCAATACCAATACCTTGGTCCTGAATGGTACATACGACTCGGGCTTCAACTTCATCAATTGTAATTTTCACCATGCCGTTATTCTTAGAATATTTGATGGCATTACTTAATACATTTTCTATGATAAGGTTTGTATAATATTGAGGTACTAAAAGGTTTTTCTTTTGATTAAATAGGAATTCTATTTTAAGATTTTTTTCTACAATTAGATTTTTCAAACGACCCAACGATTCATCCATAATGGTGGGTAGGGGAACAGAGCTGTTGTCTAAAGTACTGGAATTTGAATCAAGACGAGCGAGCAAAAGCAATTGCTCAAGGGTGGTGGCCATCTTTTCAATTTCCGTAAGGCTGAATTTTATTTTCTCCTCATATTCTTGCTGGTTTCTTGGTTTTCTAATCAAGACTTCCAGTGTTCCTCTTAGTGTGGCTAAAGGAGTTCTAAGTTCGTGAGATGCGTCAGAAGTAAATTGCCGCTCTCGCTTTATAGCATTTTCAATCCGCTCAAGAAGGGCATTGAAACCTATAGACAAGCCATAGATTTCATCTCTATGTTGTGGTAAGACCACACGTTCATTTAGATTGAGTTTTGTGATATGTGTAATCGTGTTGGTTACATTTTGAATCGGCTGGATACTCCTTCCTGCTAGAAAGCGGGAAATAAAATACAAACCAGCCAATACCACCAAATAAGAGACCAATAATACATTCCTCAATTTTAAAATTACGGATTGTGCTGATTCTGATGACATGGCAGCTAGAATATATCCTTTTATTTTTCCGTTTTGTTCTAACGGCAGCTGCACTTGTCTAATCGCCTTGTCGCTTAATTGAGTGTCAAAATGTCCGCCAAATTCTGCCTCTTTGAACGGTAAATATTCATCTTTTAGGTTGGGAGATTTATCCATTAATTGACCATGTTTGTCAATCAATTGAATAAAAACGGGATTAACCTGTATCTCACGGTGTTCTTTTTCTTCCCATTCAGCCTTATTAATGAATAAAATGCTGTCACCGTCAATTTTGATCTCACCTACATGCTTTTCGGCTTCATAAGATAAGTCATAATCAAGGTTTCTCATAACCGTTTCATGCACTACAAAATAGATGGTAATACAGGCCAAAGCCATAATAATTGCGGTAGCAATCATATAGTGAAAGGCTATTCTATTTTTTAGGCCAACATTCATATTTCTTTTGCGATATAGCCCACTCCACGAACGGTCTGAATATAATTTTCTTTTTCAGATAATGATAACTTTTTTCTTAATGCGTTGATATATACATCAATAACACTAGTGTTGTAATCAAAATGAATATCCCATACATGCTCTATGATTCGAGTTCTTCTGCAAACTTTTCCTTTGTTGCGTAAGAGGTATTCCAAAAGAGCGAATTCCTTTTGTGTTAAGTTAACCTCTTGGCTTCCTTTGTGTACTTGATGCGTTTCGGTATTTAGGGTAATGTTACCTAAAACAAAAATAGAGTGAGTGCCTGATTTTGGTCTTAGCTGTACTTTTATTCTTTCCAAAAGTTCTTCAAAATGGAAAGGCTTCTTGATATAATCATTGGCTCCAGCCTGTAGGCCGAAAACGGTTTCGTCAAGCGTGTCTTTAGCGGTTAAGAATATGATGGGCGTATCGGTAAATTCTTTTCGGAATTGTCTGCAAATCTCAATACCACTTAAGCCGGGGAGCATCCAATCTAATAGGAGTAAATCATACTCTCCTGATAATGCAAGGTGCAGGCCCTTTTTTCCTTCATCTGCAACATCGACAGCAAAAGACTCTTCCTCCAAACCTTGTTTCAGGAAGGCAGAAATACCTTGTTCATCTTCTACAATCAATATTCTCATGGTACAAATTTCAATATTTAATCATTAAGTAAGCTTTAAAAGATTCTTAAGATTCGCTTAAGATATTGCATTCTAACGGATGCCAATACGTATTGGCCTTATAAAATAATCAACGTATTAAATTAGTGATAAACGAAAAGAAGATATCATAGAAACTTTAAATAAAAGCATGTTTAGATCTGCGATGGCTCTACAAAAAAAAATAGCGACCTGAATAAAATTCAAGTCGCTATAAGTAAGATAGTAGGTGTGATTTTTACTTCAATCTCTTTAAGAGCATTTCCGCTACTAATTCAGATGATGCTGGGTTTTGACCCGTAATTAATAAACCGTCTTCTACTGCATAAGGACCCCAATCTGCTCCTTTAGAGTAAATACCACCATTACTTTTTAGCATATCTTCTACTAAAAATGGTACAATGGAAGTCAATTGGACAGCTTCTTCTTCACCATTTGTAAAACCTGTTACTTTCTTTCCGTTTACTAAGGGTGAGCCATCTATGTTTTTCGTATGCTTAAAAATAGCAGGAGCATGACAAACAGCAGCCACAGGCTTATTGTTGTTATAAAAGCTTTCTATCAAGGCTATTGAACTTTTGTCTTCCGCTAAATCCCATAAAGGTCCGTGACCGCCTGGGTAAAACACCGCATCATAATCTGTCTGATTTATAGAGGATAGTTTTACTGTTTTAGACAAAGTTTCTTGAGTTTCCTTGTCTCCGTTAAATCTTACAGTTGCAGGAGTTTGAAAATCTTGCTCATTACTTTTAGGGTCAATTGGTGGTTGACCTCCTTTAGGAGATGCCAAGGTGATTTCAATGCCTTTATCTTTTAAGAGATAGTAAGGAGCGGCAAACTCTTCAATCCAAAAGCCTGTTTTTTCTCCTGTGTTTCCTAAATCTTCGTGACTGGTTAATACAAATAATACCTTTTTCATTTTCTCTGTTTTTATTGTTAATGATTCTTCTGTTTGTTGCCTTCCAGAACCAATATTACAAGATGTGAGTCCCATAATTACGGCTAGTGATAGGAATAAGTTTTTCATACTTTATTGTTTAATTACAATCCCTTCGAATTGCTTTTACAAAAGTATGTCAATAGAATCAGGGAAAAATTGATGTATGGTAAGAAACTCAGCTTTGAGCTATTTCTTTTCTAATTCTACTCAAACTTTCTGTGGTTATGCCTAAGTATGAAGCGATGTGATAGTTTTTTACGCTCTGCTCAATGTTGGGGTAGGTACTCATGAAAGACAGGTATCTTTCTTTTGCTGATTGTGCTAGACTAGCTAGAATTCTCCTTTGAAAACTGGCAAAAGCTTTTTCCATTTTCTTCCTGAAAAAAGTCTCTAGTTGTGGAATTTCGGTGAACAAATCATCGCTATTTTTTTTGGAAAGTTTATACAAGATAGCATCCTGAATACATTCAATATTCAGGATGGCTTTTGATGTTGAAAAAAAGGCGGTATAATCACTAATCCACCAGTCTTTAATAGCAAACTGAAGGGTGTGTTCTTTTCCTGAATGGTCAATAAAATAGGTTCTTAAGCAGCCATTATAAACGTAGAATTGGTTAAGTACAGTTTCTTCAGCTCTTAGAAGTGTTTTGCCCTTTTTTATGCGACTAACTTCCAGTTTACTTTCAATCAGGTCCGTTTCTTCTGGAGAAAAAGAAATGGTCTTAAAAATTTCTGAGATGATGGAATTTTGGGTTTGCATTTTGGGGTTTGGAGTAGACAATTCAAACTGTTTGATGATATTTAAATTATTTCGATGAACAGCCTGACATGGTATTTTTTTTTATTTCAATGTTTCATTATCAATCGTTATAATATTCGAAGGAATTTCTAACTTTTTAGTTTCACATAGTTTAATAAAGTCTTCTTGATATTTAGTTTCCATAAAGAACAGCTCTTTTATTTTTTTTTCTAAGCTATACGGTGGAGAGCTTTTATTAAGAGTTTTACTCAAACTCAATGCTAACTTCTCTGTGATACCATGCAATTTTATGTATTCGACGATAATTCCTGAATAATTATTTGCAGTCTCATTTTTGAAGTACTCCTTATGGTAAACATGATTGTCATGGAAGGTTTCAAAGAACTTAGATTCTTCTAAAACTGAAACTTGTGCTGAATTTAGTTCGTATTTTCCAATCCTTGGTATTATTTTATTGTGTGCTTCACTGTATTCTGTTTCGGGAATTAATTTACTTTTTATTAAAGCCGTATATAAGGGGAAATCATTATTTGATGCCTTGAAAAGGTACTTAAACCATAATTTTCTAACCCCTTCAGGTTTAAGTTTAAAACCTTCAATATATCTAGGGTTTTCTCTTAAGAATTCGATTAATATGTTTGATTTAGTTTTTAAGAATTGGACTAACTTATCACTTATGACATTGTCGTAAACCGAAAAAATACTCTCGAATATTTCAATGTATGTACTTTTTTCAAAAAAGTCTCCTTGTAATTCTTGAGTTATACTTAAGTAGAAGTCTCCCAATTCATTTTCATCAACGGAGTATTCTATTTCATTTATAAGTTGTTTATAATCTAACCCCTTTGGTGTTAAGGAAATATCAAAGTGTTTATAAAACTTTTGAAGGAGCGATTTTTTCCCTCCAATCACTGTGATTTTTGGAATCGTAGTAATTGTGAAATCCCAGAAAGTATCAATGTGATGCGAGCTAACTATAACATTTCTAAAATGAGCACATTCGTTTCTTTTATCTTTCCAATAAACTATTTCTCGTCTAAGTGATTCAGGAATATTAAAAATTGGAGATGGGTTTTTTCTTTGAGTTGATTCAAAAGATTCTTTGTCCCACTTTTCTTCGTTTTGAAGGTTTAAGAGTATTTTGTCCCATAAGGTTTGAGTTATGCCATTTGGTAATTTAGAACTTAAAAGTCTATTTTTAATTATTGACATATATGCCAAGTAGGAAAATAGAAGACTTGCTCTATATGCTCCAGCTTTATAACAAATTATTGATTCCTTAAATAATTTGTTTACTGAATCATTTAGTATATTCTTCTCAATCCATATTTCAATATTTAATTTCATTGTAGGTAAAAATGTTGATAGTAAGACTTTTCACAACATCTAAATCTAAAGGATTTCTGATGGAGGAAAAAGTGATATCTAGGAAGGTTTTATAAAGTCGTATTATTGTTGTCTAAATACTCATTAAACGAACGGATTTGTAATCAGGTTTGAGAAGTTGGGCTGTCCACTTTATTCACTAATTCAATCTCAAAAAAGCATACATCTGCATTGTGGTAATGTGAGGGTAACTTAGAAGCGTTTTTTAGTTTTTTTATTCCTAAAAAGTCAAATCCGCAACTTTTGTAATGATTGATTAATTTATCATTTTGCCCACAAGTATCCATCCTAACGAATTGTTTGCTATGGTTTTGAGCAAATTCTTTCCCCCAGTCTACAATGGCCTGTACAAAATTATGTCCTCTAAATTCTGGGTTGGTGGCTATGCGATGAATGTATATGGCTGAGTCGTTTTCACTACCCTCCCAAATCTGTTCATCAGTATGGGTTATTGCCCAAATACAATCGATTTTATCCTCGATTAATATTTTAAAATGTCGGTTATCGGCAATT
>NZ_JBSRVI010000137.1:0-17512 GCF_055134445.1 Arcticibacterium sp. | reverse complement strand
GGTCTAAATTGACAGACACGCAGTGGAAAAGTCTGATAGAATCTGGTGGAGTGGTGGACGACAAAGGGTTAGTTTGGTATCCTTCGCAGCAATCCAAATATGGAAACGAAAACCATGAATGGACAAACCAAAAAACTGAGGGTAAAACAAAAGCCGACTACGAAGCAATTAGAGACTTCTTACGCCCCAATATGGTAAGTTTAACCAACTGTAGAAATGTTTTGATTGAAGGGATAACGTTTCTTAACTCACCGGCATGGACATTACATCCTATGCTTTGCAAAAACATAATTATCAGAAATGTCAATGTAAAGAACCCATGGTATGGACAAAACAATGATGCCATAGATGTGGAATCTTGTACCAATGGTATTATAGAAGGTTGCACTTTTGATACTGGTGACGACGCCATTACGATTAAATCTGGTAGAGATGAACAAGGGAGAAAAAGAGGGATTCCTACCTCAAACTTTATCATTAGAAACACTACCGTATTTCATGGTCACGGTGGCTTTGTGATTGGCTCTGAAATGTCTGGAGGGGTAAATAATATATTTGTTAACAACTGTAATTTCTTGGGTACGGACATTGGTTTGAGATTTAAAACAACCAGAGGCCGTGGTGGCGTAGTAGAGAACATATTCATATCCAATATCAACATGAATAATATCAAGGGAGACGCCATACGTTTCAATATGTATTATGAGGCCATTGACCCCGTGGCTTTAGACCATAGCTTACCTCCAATAGAGCCAAAGCTTATCAATGAGGGGACACCAATTTTTAGAAACTTTATCATTGACAAGGTATATTGCAAAGGAGCGGAAACCGCCATTATGATGCGTGGAATTCCAGAAGCAATGATAGAGAACGTCAAAATTAGCAATACTAACATTACAGCTGATAACGGCATACAGTTAACAGAAGCTAAAAACATAACACTGACCAACGTTAAAATAAAAACTACCGATAAAAAGAGTGTGGTACAACTAAATAATGTACAAAATCTAAATATTGACAATTTAGAATACGAAAAAGGAAAGACTGTTTTTCTAGAAGTAAGCGGGGCTAATTCTAAACTAATAAACATTACCAATACCTCCGTTTCAGGTGTAAAGGATAAAGCAATTTTCTATGGCAAGGCTTCTAAGAAATCATTAATTTGGCAGCATTAAAGTTGTAATAACGCATTTCTAGACATTTTAATGTCTGGTCTTTGGGGCTGGTTTTATTTTTCCAATGTAAGCTCCCATAAGATTATGTGAGCTCTCTCAAACGCAGCAAAACAAATAGAGTAAGGATTACATCGAATTAAGCTCCTATTCTGTCTAAAACTTTCTTGATTTACTCATACATTAAGTAGTTTTACATTTTGAAAAAAAACAATTTATCTAAACTATAAAAATGAAGAGAACATTTTTCACGAGGATTTTTACCTTCATCCTTATATGCTCTATGAGTACGTCTATGATGGCTCAAGACAAGTGGGGTGGAACGACCTTATACACGGTTAGAAACGAAATGGGCAAAGACGCCAAAGCCACACTGAAAGAAGTTTCAGAATTAGGATATAAGTATATAGAGGCCGTAGACTATAAGGACGGTAAATTCTATGGCATGGCTCCGAAAGAATTCAAAGCTTATTTAAAAAGCTTAGGCTTAAAACCCATCAGCGTTCACATGGGTTCTATGACTTTAGATAATGCTGATGTATTAGTGGCAGATGTAAAAGCAGCGGGTTTTAAATATTTCATAGCACCTGTACCTCCTATGGGAATGTTTAAGTTTGACCCTAAAACTAGAACACTATCCATGGAAGATGATATAGAGAAACTAACAAATATTTTAGACGTAATTTCTCGTAAAGCAAAAGCAGCTGGCTTAGAGTTTCTTTATCATAATCATGACTTCGAGTTTAAAGAAGATGCTAATGGAATAGTACCTATCGAGTATTTACTTGAACACCTAGATCCTAAATACGTAAACTTTCAAATGGACCTTTACTGGGTAACCAAAGCAGGTGCCGACCCAATCTCCTACTTTGAAAAATATCCAGGACGATTTAAAATTTGGCATGTAAAAGACATGGATGAGCAAGGTAGATTTGCTCCAGTAGGTCAAGGAAATATTGACTTTAAAAAAATATTAGATAAGGCTAAGCTTTCAGGTATGAAATATTATATCGTGGAGCAAGATCAAGTTTTTGACGGTATGGAACCGATGGAAGCATTAAAACTAAGCAAAAAAGGTTTGATTAAGTTCGGATTTAACTAAGCCCAAATACACATTTTTGAACAATTTTGAAAAGCCAACTCCATATTATAGGGTTGGCTTTTCCTATTTAAAGAACATAATTAAGGCTACTCCAATCATGATTCCCACCAAAGGAATTAACTTTTTCCGTTTGTTTTTCTCTTTAAAGATAAAACCTCCTACTAACACAGCAATCAATATCTGACTTCTTTTAATGGCAGAAAGCAGCATAATCAAAGCCTCTGGATCTTGAAGGGCCTTGAAATAAAAATAGTCTGAGGTCTGTAATAAGACACCCACAGCAGGGATGCTCCATCTCCAAACAAAAGCTTGTCTCTTTACCTTAAAAGGAAACCAAGTAATAGATAATATCACCAACAAGATGAGAATGGTGTACCAACAAAACCAAAACTGTAAAGTTTGGGGCGTTAGCTCTAGACTTTGTATCAAAAATTTATCATACAAGCCACTGCTAGCTCCCAGAAAAGTGGCTCCAATAATCGCATAAATCCATTTATTGCTTTTGAAATTTATGCCTTCCATTTTCCCAATCCGAGAATACAATAGCACCGAAAAGATAATGGTAAAAAAACCAACCCACTGCCAAGGATTAGGTCTTTCTTGATATATCAATAATGCTCCAATAAAGGTAAAAAATGGTCCCGCAGAGCGAATAGGTGTCACAATGGTAATTGGGAGATGTTTCAAAGCCTGATAGGCCAAAAGCCAAGAAGCTGCCATAATCATGGATTTAATAAAAATAAACCCATGCACCTTCCAAGAAATATCTTCTATATAAAAACCTAACTTCTGAGTGTATTCTGGATAAAAATACGAGCCTATAAAAAAGGGTAATATCAATAGAAAACCAGCAGAGACGGTCCCTAAAAGTACTGGAAAGATTTCATTCCCTCGTACCGCATGCTTTTTGCATAAATTATGTAATCCTAAAAAAAGTGCCGCTAAAAGACCTAAATACATCCACATAGCCGCGAAGATACTTGTTTACTAAATTATATAAACTGATTTCACTTTATGTTTAACCCGAATTATGTAAAAGAGAATCTCAATGAGTGTTTAAGTAGTGACAAATAAGAATCATAGATGACTCACAATCAGCTATTACAAACTGCCCTATGTTTTATACTGCTACAAAAGCACGTAACGAGAGTCCAAAAGAATTATTAAGGCATCAGCTTGAAAAAAGGTATAGCAAAATTACTATACTTTAAAATATTAAACCTTCATCCCCTCAAGGCTAGCCTTATCAGTGCTTAGCAAACTAAACTTAAGATTTAGCTGTCAAGCCAGACCCACTTATTTCAATGACTATAAAGTACAATTCTAAAAATTTAAAAGTCGATAATCCAATCAAATACAGGACTTTATTTACGCAATCGTTATCGGGAACGATGCCGTAGATTTATTAGTCAAATCGTATTTTTCTTATCAAAATATTAATTTCCTTTGAAGTTGTAGGGAGACTGGTTTTGGGTTTAGACCGAACGCGGCCTATTGGAATGAGCCTCTTTGGTTTAATCTAGACCTAATGTTCTTCTCATACATTTTTAAAGCCTTTTAATCTAGCTTTTTTAACTCCTTGCATAAACATAACGAAAGTGAATTAAAGGTAGGATGACCCACCTTTAGCAAGTGTAGAACTTCGAGCTAGAAAGTTAATAGTCGCCGTAAAATTATTTGCTAAGAAATGAGAATTGAGAATTTATTATCCGTTTTAATCCTATTAGCTTTTCAAAACACGGAAGGTAATAGCTTGGCGGGGATAACAGAAAAAACGGATACGTCTTTTAATAATCATAGTTCTTTAAGGTGGGCTCAAAGAGGCCTTCCAAATGCTAAAATTGCAACTGCCAATGTCACTGAAGTGTTCTCAATATATGACCTTACTTATAGCACGGCAGATAATTATTCTTTATTAGTTGAAATTTTTAGTCCTACTGCAAAGAATAAATTACCCGCAATCATTTTCATTCATGGCGGAGGATGGAGAACCGGAGACAAATCTCAACTTCATGAACTTACTAAGGAGCTGGCCGTAAGAGGGTATGTGCTTTTTACACCCGCTTATAGCTTATCTACGCATGCTCTTAATACCGCTGCAGTGATAGATATAAAAACAGCCATTAAATGGGTTAAGCAACACGCAGAGAAATATGGCATAGATAAGGAAAAGCTTGTATTGGCAGATTATTCTGCCGGAGGTCAAATGGCGGTCTTTATAGGAGCCACTCCAGACAATCCTATAATACGAAAACAGTTCTTTTGATAGTAAGGAGAGTTCGGCCGTAAATGCAGTAATTGATGTGGATGGAATACTGGCTTACATACATCAAGATTCTGGAGAAGGAAACAACAGCAAATCTATATCTACGGCCACACATTATTTTAGTTATAGCAAAGAAGAAAATCCCGATTTGTGGATTGAAGCTAGTGCTTTGACATATGTGAGTCCGCTTTCACCACCTATATTATTTCTAAATAGCTCAGATGCCAGCATGCATGCCGGCAGAGACGATTATATCGACAAGTTGAACGAATACGGTATTTATTCCGAAGTTCATACTTTTAATGCTCCACAGTATTTCCATTAATGGATTTATGGTTTAAGGACACCGCAGATTATATAGACATATTTTTAAAAACAATTGAAATAAAAAATGACTGAGAATAACAAAGCCCTAATAGCTGACAGTGAAATAGAATGGGAAGATTTGGGAAATGGCATTAAGAGAAAAATAATGGCCTATAGTGAAGAGATGATGGTGGTAAAGGTAGCTTTTGAAAAAGGTGGAATCGGAGATTTACACCATCACATTCATTCTCAAGCTAGTTATATAGCCAGCGGGATGTTTGAAGTATGTATTGATAATGTAAAGAAAGTTTTAAAAGCAGGAGATGTTTTTTTTGTAACTCCTGATCTAGTGCACGGCGTAGTGTGCTTAGAAGAAGGAGTTTTGGTTGACACTTTTAATCCGATGAGGGCAGATTTCATTTGAAATAATATGAGGAAGATAATTTTAATTTTAACCGTTTGCTGTATGGGCATTACAGCTTTTGGTCAAGAAAACTGGTCTGAGAAAATGGCACTTTCTTTTATGAAAAATCATAAAGATTCTATTGCTGTTAAGGAAAATAAGCCAGCCAGATGGGATTATGAGCAAGGTCTAATACTTAAGGCCATTGAAAAAGTATGGAGGAGTACTGCAGATCCAAAGTACTTTAATTATATCCAAAACGACATTGACAGGTATGTAGATGAGGATGGCAGCATTAGAACCTATCCTTTGGAGGAATACAACTTGGATAACATTTCTACAGGACGGGCACTCCTAATGTTATATCAGCAATCGCTGCCTAAAAAGGATAAATATAAGCAGGCCGCAGATTTGCTGTGGTCGCAATTAGAAAATCAACCGTTGACCGAAGATGGTGGGTATTGGCATAAACTTCGTTATCCAAACCAAATGTGGTTAGATGGATTATATATGGCAGAACCGTTTTCTGCGGAATACAGTAAGCTTTTCAATCACGAAGAACATTTTGATCACATTGCCAAGCAATTTAGCCTTATAGAAAAATATGCAGTGGATTCAGAAACTGGATTAATCTATCATGGTTATGATGCAAGCAAGGAGCAAGATTGGGCAGACAAGACTACTGGCCTTTCTTCGCATTTTTGGGGCCGAGCTATTGGCTGGTATGCTATGGCGTTAGTAGAAGTTTTAGATTACTTCCCAGAGCACCATCCAGAGAGGGCTTCGTTAATTCAATATTTGCAAAGGTTGGCTCCTGTTTTAGTGAAATATCAGGATGAAAAAAGCGATGTTTGGTGGCAAATGACTGCTTTGGCCGGAAAAGAAGGTAATTACCTCGAGGCTTCAGAATCTTGCATGTTTACTTATACTTTACTGAAGGGTGCTAGAATGGGATACATAGATGCCTCCTTTAAAGAAGCTGGTATAAGGGGTTTTAATGGCATTCTTAAAGAGTTCATTAGCCATAATACAGATGGAACTGTTAACCTAGAAAAGGCCGTAAGTGTAGGAGGTTTGGGCGGAGATCCATACAGAGATGGCACATATGAATACTATTTGAGCGAACCAGTGAAGCAAAACGATCTTAAAGGTGTTGGGCCATTTATTTTTGCAGCACTTGAGATGGAATTAATTGGAGATTCTAATTTGGGAAAAGGTAAAAAAGTGGGTTTAGATTATCACTTTAACAAAGAGTTTAGAGAAGGTTATAATGGAAAGCAAGAACAATTTCATTACACTTGGGAAGATAAGCTGCATTCTGGCTTTAAGTGGTTTGGCGAAGCATTCACCAATCTAGGAGCAGAAATAAGTGCGGTGAAAACTCAACCTACCAAAAACAGTTTGCAAGATTTAGATGTTTACATCATTGTAGACCCCGACAACGAGAAAGAAACAGATGCTCCCAATTACATCTCGAATGTAGATATCAAAAATATCAAGAAGTGGGTAAAAAAAGGAGGAACCTTACTGGTGATGACCAACGATGCTGACCATTGTGACTTAGAACATGCAAATAATTTGACTTCTACTTTTGGAATTACATTTTCTGATAAAAACATCAATATGGTGATAGGAAATAAATTTGAAATGGGAAGCGTGATTATTCCTTCTGGGAATGCTATTTTTCCAAATACCAAAGAAGTATACATCAAAGAATTAGTCACCCTAAAAACGGATGGTAAAAGCAAAACCGTTTTAAGCAAAGAAGGAGATATTATTTTAGCGACCACATCTTATAAAAAAGGGAGAGTTATGGTAATAGGAGACCCTTGGCTTTATAACGAATACGTGGATGGAAGAAAAATACCAGCCAGTTACCAGAATTTTCAAGCTTCAAAAGACCTTGCTAAGTGGTTAGTAAAATAATTTCAATATGTCTTTTATCCCTCTCCGTTTGCTTTGCTGCATTTGGTAATACAATTACTGTAGCCAAAGACGGCTCAGGAGATTTTACATCCATTCAAGAAGCCATAAGAAGTGTCTCTGAAACCAGTAAGATGAAAACCATTTTTATAAAAAATGGAATTTATAATGAAAAGATTTTTATTGACCGTTCAAAGCATCATTTGAAAATAAAGGGGGAAAGTGCAGTAGGAGCTATTATAACTTATAGTCAGGCTAGGGATTTTTGGCGATGCGAAAACTCAAATGATTTTGGAGCGGCTACCATAAATGTAGAGGCCAGTGATTTGATTTTCGAAAGCATAACCGTTTTAAATACCTATGGTTTGGATGTTTCCGGAGATGTACTTATCGACTGTTTAAATGAATCTGGAAAGGCGGGTGGAGATAGTAGAAAGTTTCTTCCACGAGAAAAAGGAGAGCAAGAAGGCTCTAAAATGGTTAGAAAAGATGGGCACCAATTCGCATTTCGCTCTATGGACGGTGCCACACGAATAAAGTTTCTAGCATGTATTTTTAGATCTGGCGGGGGAGACACCGTCAGTCCATGGAATGTAGCAGGAGGTCGGTTTTATTTCAACGATTGTATCATAGAAGGACATGTAGATCTATACTGTCCAAGAGGAAATGCCATTATTGAAAACACACTCTTTATATGCCATAATAAAAGTGCCGCTATTTGGCACGACGGTTCTTCTAAAGAAACAGATAAATCGGTTTTGATAAACTGTCGTTTTGAAGGTGAACCCGGTTTTAAACTAGGTAGATACCACAGAGAAGCTCAAATGTACCTATTCAACTGCTCTTTTAGCAAAGAAATGGCTGACGCAGAAATCTATCAATCTGGAGACCGTGATCTTCAATGGGGCCATAGGATTTACTATAAGAACTGTCATAAAGACGATGGTGATTTTAAGTGGCATGCGGATAACACAGAAAAGAATGCTAAAGATTTTTCCTTTAAAAAAGTATTCGGTAATAAGTGGTAGAGCAATAATCCAGCACCGCTACAAAAATAATATTTACTCATATAAGCTAATGCAACATTTATCTCTTAAAAATTTAGAAACCATTCCTCTAGCGTCGTTTGATAAAAGAGTACTGGAGTTTCCAGAAAGAATTGTTCAGTTTGGTACAGGAGTGCTTTTAAAAGGGCTGCCAGATTTAATCATTGACAATGCCAATAAACAGGGCCAATTCTGTGGCAGAATAGTTATGGTAAAGTCTACAGAACGTGGCTCCATAGCGTCATTGGCTAGTCAAGATTACCTATATACAGTTGGGACTCAAGGAATAAAGGATAATGCCCTAATTAATAAAAGCGAGATATGTACCTCCATTAGCCGTATTTTGATAGCCAACACCCAGTGGGATGCGGTATTGAAATTGTCTATACAGGATGAAATAAAGTATATTTTTTCCAATACTACTGAGGTGGGGATTACATATAATGATGAAAAAATAACTGCAGAAAATTGCCCTGAATCCTTTCCAGGAAAAGTAGTGGCATTCTTGAAAATCAGGTTTGAGCACTTTAATGGTGACATATCAAAGGGGCTCATCTTTTTGCCAACAGAACTTGTTTCTGACAACGGAACTAAATTAGAAAGCATAGTTTGTCAAATGGCGGAAGAGAACTATAAAGACCAGGCGTTTCTTTCCTGGATAAAAACGGCGAATGTATTTTGTAACACCCTAGTGGACAGGATAGTGCCAGGAAGTGCGAAAAATAATTTCACTTCAACACTTCCTTATAAGGATGATAATGCCATCATAGTGGAGCCTTATGCTCTTTGGGCTATTGAAGGGGACGCAGAAATTAAAGAAAAACTAAGCTTTTGTACGCCAGAAAGTGGAGCTTTTGTGGTTCCTAGTATTGAGGCTCACAAAGAGATAAAACTGAGATTATTAAATGCCTCTCATACCTTTTCTTCTGGCTTCGCCTTTCTTACCGGTTTTGAGTTGGTTAAAGATGCTATGGCAAACGAAGCCTTTTTGAATTTTATCAAAACGCTGATGTTGGAAGAAATCTCACCTTCGATAACCTCAGATATCTCCGAAGGAGATAAGAAAGCTTTTGCACTTAATGTTATCGACAGGTTTAAAAACCCTTTTTTAAACCATCAATGGCTTTCGATTTCAGTGAATTACAGTACTAAAATGGCCGCAAGATGTCTTCCTCTTATCCGCTCATATATTAACTCTAAGAACGAAGCTCCAGAGTTGATGTCATTAGGGTTTGCGTATCATCTTCGTTTTTTAAAAGCCATTTCATTAAAGGATAACATGTACTATGGTGAAATAAACGGTAGAGAATACCTTATCAACGACCCTAATGCTCCATTTTTCTATAAAGTTTGGACTTCAGACCATCCTTTAGAGCAAAAAATCAAAAAGATTCTTCAAAACGAGGAGCTTTGGGGAGAAAACTTAAATAATCTAAATAGATTTGTAGAGAAAATTTATAATACTCTTTCTACATTGGAGAGGTAAATAATAGACAAAACCCTATCAAAAAAGATACTTAAAGAAAAGGCTCATGAAACAGCGTGTATTAAAAGTACAATCAGAAGATAATGTTATTGTAGCATTAGATGATTTAAAGAAAGGCGAAGAAATCGTCTATAACGAAAGACGAGTAACATTAATAGAAGATATAGCTCCTAAGCATAAGTTTAATCAAAGCGACCTAAAAAAGGGAGAAGAGATTTATATGTATGGCGTTTTGGTAGGTAAAGCTCAGTATGATATTCCTGCAGGCAGTATGATTTCTACTTTTAATGTAAAACATGCCGCAGCACCTTTTAAATTAGGCTCCAGAAAAACGAGTTGGAATAAGCCAGATGTTAGCTCATTTACCGATAGAACTTTCAATGGTTTTCATCGCTCAAACGGGAGTGTAGGTACGGCTAATTATTGGATTGTTCTTCCAATGGTTTTCTGTGAAAATAGAAATTTAGAAGTGATGAAAGACGCACTTGTAAATCAGTTAGGCTATGGCAAAAGCAATACCTATAAAAACTTTGCAGCCGATCTTATAAATCAATACAAAAACGGCGAATCTGCAGATATTATTTTGAAAAGTGAATTGCAATCGGTTGCAGTAAATCAAAAGACATCTCGTATATTTGAAAATATAGATGGTGTGAAATTCCTAAATCATGACATGGGCTGTGGTGGAACTCGTCAAGATGCCCAAAGTTTATGTGGTCTTTTAGCTGGATATATAGCCCACCCAAATGTGGCTGGAGCGACAGTATTGAGTTTAGGTTGTCAAAACGCTCAATATAGTATTCTTCAAGAAGAGCTTCTAAAAAGAAATTGTACAGATAAACCTGTCGTTTTTTTAGAGCAGCAGCAAGAAGGAACCGAAGAGAAACTAATTACCGAGGCCATAAAAAAGACCTTTACAGGATTAATGGAAGCAAACAAACTTGAACGTAAGCCAGCCCCCTTATCAAAATTGGTATTGGGTCTAGAGTGCGGTGGTTCTGATGGCTTCTCTGGTATATCTGCAAATCCATCTTTAGGTTACGTGAGTGATTCGTTGGTAAGTCTTGGAGGCACTACTATTTTGTCGGAGTTTCCAGAATTATGCGGTGTAGAACAGGAATTAAGCGACCGGTGTATCGATGAAACCATTGCATTAAAGTTTAATGCCCTTATGACAGCCTATGCCGCCAGTGCTGAAAAGGCGGGTTCTGGTTTTGATATGAATCCTTCTCCTGGTAACATAAAGGACGGACTCATTACAGATGCTATAAAATCTGCTGGAGCAGCTAAAAAAGGAGGAACATCTCCTGTTACAGATGTCTTAGATTATCCAGAAATGGTTCAAAAAGCTGGCCTTAATCTACTTTGTACCCCAGGAAATGATGTGGAGTCTACGACAGCGATGGTAGGTTCTGGAGCTAACATTGTACTCTTCACAACTGGCTTAGGTACGCCTACCGGAAACCCTATAGCACCTGTTATAAAAGTCTCTAGCAACTCTAAGTTGACTCAAAAAATGTCTGATATTATAGACATCAATACTGGGACAATTATTGAAGGAGAAGAAAAAATTGAAGATACCGGTAAAAGAATTTTGGATTATATCATTGCTGTAGCCAGTGGTGAAACGCAATGTAAAGCCACTATTAACCAACAAGACGACTTTATTCCTTGGAAAAGAGGAGTTAGCCTATAAATACTCAACCTATATAAAACGACCCAATTGATAGAATGAAAAAATTTCTCGACGACAATTTTTTACTAGAAACAAAAACCGCACAAACCCTATACCATGAGTATGCTAAGCACATGCCCATTATAGATTATCATAACCACTTACCACCAGACCAGATATTGAATAATATCAATTTTACAAATATTAGTCATGCGTGGTTGGCTGGTGATCATTATAAGTGGAGGGCCATGCGTGCCAATGGCATCAATGAAGCCTATTGTACTGGAAATAAAACAGACGAAGAGAAATTTCAAAAATGGGCAGAGACAGTGCCTTATACCTTAAGAAATCCACTTTATCATTGGACACACCTGGAGCTTCAGAGATACTTTGGCATTAACACCATTTTAAATGGCGATTCTGCTTCGGCTATTTACAGTGAAACCACTGCAAAGTTACAAACAAAAGAATTTTCGGTTCAGGGTCTTTTAGCCAAAATGAATGTAGAAGCGGTTTGTACCACAGACGATCCCCTAGATTCATTAGAGCACCATATCGCATATGATAATGCTGGTGTAAACATGTTTCCAGCCTTTAGACCAGATAAGTTTATACTTATTGAAAATGGTGATTTTTGTTCCTTTATTAATCGTTTAGGGGATATAGTAGGTTCAGAAATAAAAGATTTTGATGGTTTACAAAAGGCACTGAGAAAAAGAGCCGATTTTTTCAAAGAAAATGGGTGCCGAATTTCAGACCACGGCTTAGAACAAATCTATTCAGCAGATTTCACAAATGAGGGAGCTGATAAAATCTTTAAAAAGACTTTATCAGGACAAACTATCTCTTCAGAAGAAGCCCTAGAGTATAAATCTGCTATTCTTCATTTTCTAGGTGTGATGTATTCTGATTTAGGTTGGGTGCAACAGTTCCATCTAGGAGCACTAAGAAATAATAATAAAAGACGTTTAAGAGAGCTAGGTCCTGATACTGGATGGGATAGTATTGGAGACTTATCTCAGGCAGCAGCTCTTTCTAAATTTTTAGATAAGTTGGACGATAATAATCAACTATCAAAGACCGTAATCTATAACTTAAACCCAGCCGACAATGCCATGATTGCCACGATGATTGGTAATTTTAATGATGGTTCCGTAGCGGGTAAAGTTCAGTTTGGTTCTGGTTGGTGGTTTTTAGACCAAAAAGATGCCATGGAAGATCAGATGAATGTCTTATCTAATATGGGGCTTATTAGTCGTTTTGTGGGAATGTTGACCGACTCTAGAAGCTTTTTGTCTTTCCCAAGACATGAATATTTTAGAAGAATTCTTTGTAATCTTTTTGGAAAGGATATTGAAAATGGAGAACTTCCAAATGACATAAAATGGACAGGTAAAATTGTTCAAGACATCTGTTATAACAATACAAAAGAGTATTTTGGATTTTAATATTAGCTTTACAATGCAATTACTCTAATAAGAACTTTAAATAGTTAATTAATTACAAAATGAAAAAAGTAGTCACTTTCGGTGAAATCATGTTACGTCTTTCACCTCCTGGTTTTTTAAGATTTTCTCAGGCCAATAGCTTTGATGTTGTTTATGGTGGAGGAGAGTCCAATGTTGCTGTTTCTCTAGCGAATTACGGTGTACCTACCGAATTTGTTACGCGTTTACCAAAAAATGATATTGGTGAATGTGCACTTATGGAGATGCGTAAAAGAAATGTTGGGACAAATCATATTGCTTTTGGAGGAGAAAGACTAGGAATATACTTCTTAGAAACTGGTGCAGTTTCTCGTGGAAGTAAGGTAGTTTATGATAGAGCTAATTCATCTGTTTCAGAAATTGCTCCGGGAATGGTAGACTGGGATAAGGCTTTTGAAGGTGCTTCTTGGTTTCATTGGACAGGTATTACTCCTGCCATCTCTCAAAGTGCTGCTGACGCTTGCTTAGAGGCCGTTAAAATTGCCAGTGCAAAAGGTATCACTATCTCTACAGACTTAAACTACAGAGCTAAATTATGGAACTACGGTGGAGACAGAGAAGCTATTATGACAGAATTGACGTCATACTGTGATATCATTTTAGGAAATGAAGAAGATGCAGAAAAACATTTCGGAATTAAGCCAGAAGGTTTAGACATTACCACGCAAGGTCATGATGTCACTGCCACAGCATTCTTGTCGGTTTGTAAACAAATGATGGAGAAATTCCCGAGAGCTAAAAAAGTAATTACAACTTTAAGGGGTTCAATCTCTGCTTCTCACAACTCATGGGCTGGTGTAATGTACGATGGTGAAAACATGTTTGAATCTCCTCAGTATCAAATCACAGATATCGTAGACCGTGTTGGTGGTGGAGATTCCTTTATGGGAGGTCTTATTTACGGTTTATTAAAATATCCAGAGGACGACCAAAATGCATTGAATTTTGCTGTAGCAGCTTCTTGTCTAAAACATACCATTAAAGGTGATGCCAATTTGGTAACCGTTTCCGAAGTTGAAAAACTAATGGGCGGAGATGCCTCTGGTCGTGTAGCAAGATAATATAATTGCAAATGAGTTTGTAATAACACTTAAAACTAAAAAATGGCAAAATATTCAAGATTAGAAGTAGCAACAGTAATGAAAGATAATGGAATGGTTCCGTTGTTTTTTCATTCAGATATTGAGTTGTGTAAGCAAGTTTTAAAGGCTTGTTACGATGGTGGCTCTAGATTGATGGAATTCACATCAAGAGGAGATTTCGCTCACGAAGTTTTTGGAGAATTGAACAAATATGCTCTTAAAGAACTTCCAGGTATGATTTTGGGGGTTGGTTCTGTTACAGATGCGGCTTCAGCCTCTTTGTACATGGCTTTAGGAGCTAACTTCATCGTTACACCAGTTTTACGTGAAGATATCGCATTAGTTTGTAACAGAAGAAAAGTGCTTTGGTCTCCAGGCTGCGGTAGTCTTACAGAAATCGCTAGAGCAGAAGAACTAGGATGTGAGATTGTAAAACTTTTCCCAGGAGATTTATATGGGCCTAAATTCGTCAAAGGAATTAAAGGACCACAACCATGGACCAGTATTATGCCAACGGGTGGTGTATCTCCAGATGAAGCCAATTTAAAAGGTTGGTTTGACGCCGGGGTTACTTGTGTAGGTATGGGTTCTCAGTTAATTTCTAAAGAGATTTTGAGCAATAAAGATTTTGATGGTCTTAAATCAAAAGTGAAAGAAACACTAGATTTAATTAAGACTCTAAGATAATTCCAATCCAAGAGAAATGAACAGAAGGCCTAATCTATTAGGTCTTCTGTTTATGTATATGGAGGTATAAAGTTTATGAATAACTTATATCCTCATTTTCAACAAATTACGTGGTCTTTTATAAAGACTCGAATTTAACCCTAAACCAAAAAATGAATAAAAAAGTTGGAAACTACCGCTGGACCATTTGTGCTCTAGTGTTCTTTGCCACTACCGTCAACTATCTAGATAGACAAGTGATTAGTCTTCTAAAATCTGTGCTCTCTGAAGACATGAACTGGGACGATGGTGACTATGCAAACATTGAAATAGCATTTAAATTAGCATATTCTTTTGGTATGCTAATAGCAGGTAGAGTAGTAGATAAACTGGGGACCAAAAAGGGTTACGCAGCTGCTACTGGCTTATGGAGTTTAGCAGCAATAGGCCATGCCTTTGCAAATTCAGCTTTTGGATTTATGATAGCAAGAGCTGCTCTTGGAGTTACAGAAGCTGGGAACTTTCCTGCAGCGATAAAAACTACGGCAGAATGGTTTCCAAAAAAGGAAAGAGCCTTCGCTACTGGAATTTTTAATTCAGGAACCAACATCGGAGCCATTGTAGCTCCACTTTCTGTTCCATTTATTGCTGTGGCTTGGGGATGGCAATGGGCCTTTATAATCACTGGAGCAATTGGTTTCATATGGTTGGTATTATGGCAAATGTATTATACCACGCCAAGTGATTCTAAAAAATTAACCAAAGAAGAGTATGATTTTATACATTCCGACATAGAGGACGAGGCCATTGAGAAAGAAAGTCAAGCGGAGAAAGTGCCTTGGATTAAACTTTTAGGATATAAGCAAACTTGGGCTTTTGCAATTGGTAAATTCCTAACGGACCCTATTTGGTGGTTTTACCTTTTCTGGTTACCAGATTTCCTTCAAAGTGAATATAACTTAGGTTTAATAGAAATGGCTATCCCGGTGGCGGTGGTATATTTAATTTCTACTATCGGAAGTGTAGGTGGAGGTTATTTACCAATGTATTTTATGAATAGAAATATGCCAGCATTTAAAGCACGTAAAACGTCAATGTTCATTTTTGCCCTATGCGTTCTACCTGTAGTATTATCTCAGTGGGCAGGTGAAATCAATATGTGGTTGGCCGTTTTGGTTATAGGTATTGCGGCTTCTGCTCACCAAGCTTGGAGTGCCAATATCTTCACCACCGTTTCCGACATGTTTCCTAAGAAAGCAACAGCCTCTGTCGTGGGAATAGGTGGAATGGCCGGTGGAATGGGTGGAATTGTTCTTTCTTGGGCTATTCAGAAAAATCTGTTTGTCCATTACAGAGAAATTGGTCAAATAGAAAAAGCGTATTTCATCATGTTCTTGATTTGTGGTGCTGCTTACCTTTTGGCATGGTTTCTTATGCATTTATTAGCACCTAAAATGAATAAAGTGAAATTGTAACTGTCAATTAGAAAGAATATTTTTTACAGTTACCTCAAATACTGAAGGCCATAATGGAGAGAATACATCCTTCATTGTGGCTTTTTTGTTACAAAGAATAATCAATCCTTTTTAAGTAGCTTTTAAGAGCTTTAGTAAATTTATAACATGATAACAATAAGACAGGCGGAAGAACAGGACTTGGCCGCTATTGAGTGCCTAGCCAGAGCCATTTGGCCATCCACGTTTAAAGACATACTATCCGAAAAACAAATTGACTACATGCTCCATATGATGTACTCGGATGAGTCTCTGAAAAATCAATTACGTGAATTAAATCATATCTTTCTTTTAGCCGAAGAATTGGGCAAGCCTATTGGTTTTATATCTTATCAGTTGAACTACATCAATACCACATCAACAAAAATTCATAAGATCTACCTTTTGCCCTCCTTACAGGGGAAAGGCTTAGGAAAAAGACTGATTAATGAAGTCCAAAAAATTGCCGTTATTAACCATCAAACTTCAATTACTCTAAACGTAAACAAGTTTAATAAGGCGTATGACTTCTATGTCAAATTAGGATTTAAACATCTTAAGAACGAAGATATTGAAATTGGAAATGGCTTCTTAATGGAAGACGCTATGTTAGAATTAAACCCTATTAACTAGTATAAACAATCAATTAACTCTCCCTCTCGAAACTACAAAAGTATACGAATTTCGGACATATTTAACCATACCAGATAACGTTATTTGGCAGACCCAAATATTCAAAGACTATTTCGAATCAGAATACGGCAAATCTAAGTATATCCATTTTCGCCCTCACCTTTCCCTAAATACTTATGTCCTATGAGAGTCCAAATTCAAACAATTTCATTCCGAGTTAGCATTTTTTCTAAGCACCCTACCGGTCATTGAAATATAAATGGATTTGATTTCAACCCTAACTGTGGAACAATTTGTCTAAAGATTGAGGAAACATTAGTGCTCAAGCAATTTACATAAGCACTAAATACTTGGTGCAGGAGAAATCGCTTACTAAAATACAAGCCTACTAACCTATCGCTTCTTACATTCACAAGACCATTCATGATAAGGTAATCCGTGACTTCTTATCTAGAGAATATAAAATAAATTTTAAACTAGAAAAACTAACTAGCATTCAAGTAATATCCAATGACTGCAAGTATCTTATAAGAAATACGCAGATTTAGACATAGGTTTTCAACAATAGTCAATAAGAAGGCTCACGTACAAAGCTTTGGTATGGATTTTCTGTTTTTAAACTGAAACTATCAAAAGCTCAAATTCTGGACCAAGAACAAAAGTTGGGGGATAGCTGTTAAATTCTGAATTTTGGAGAAATTTAACATCTATAAAATTGGAAGAACTAGTAAAGCTATTGTTGCCCGAATTGTTAGTCGATAATTTCAATCTG
>NZ_JBSRVI010000136.1:0-6500 GCF_055134445.1 Arcticibacterium sp. | reverse complement strand
CTTTTTCTTTGACATCTGAAATTGGTATGCAGAAATCATTCTTCAAACTTGGCTCAATGGTAAATTTTATATCAACATCCCTTTTCCCACATGTGTTCTCCAAACCAACTATCTGGTATTTCCCCGCTGAAAGTTCCTTTACAGGTAGTTTATGGTTTTCGTCACATTCATATATGGTACCATCACTTAAATACATTTTAAAAGGGGTACTAACATTCGAATAGTCTAATAGACTTTTGCCTTGTTCGGCTTTTCCATAAACCGGCAAAATATCTATTTCCGGGCTAACTATAATTTGAAATTTATTACTTTTCTCACTAATAAAGTTCTCTAAGGAGACCACTCGAAAGTAATAAAAACCTGTTTCCTTTATCTCATCGCTTACTTTAAAGGATAATTGATCATTCACAAGAAATGCTTTAATTCTAGAAATTTCAATATCCAATTCATTATAAAGAATAACATCCGGTCTTTCAGAAAAAAAACTTCCGTGAACATCTATTTTAGTTGCAATTTCATCTCCAATGCACGAATTAGCACTACGAACCACACCAATATCTAGAATTTCTTTAATCTTGAAATCAAGCTCTCCTTTTAAATCAATATTTTGACAACCAAGATTAATTATTCCATCAATTGCAACCATTCCTGTGTCAACAGGTTTAAAAGACAGTTTAGGGTTTTCTCCAATAAGTAACTGCTTAGACTTGTCACTAAAACGTACCTCTATATTGCTCCTTGAAACCAAACCTTCTAGAGGTATTTCCACACTTTGTCCTCTGAAAATTTCAACCTTTCTAGATATATTTTTCTTGTAAGGTTTTGCCAAATATAATTTTTCACTTCGCAAAGGGTTGACAACTCCATTAAAACTAAACTCAATAAAGAACTCATCTGGTAAATCAGAAGATTCAGATGCCGACATAAATAAACGATCTGGCTCTTTCTCATAATCTTTTATTTCACGTAAGAAGTTACCATCTTTATTAATTACAGTTATTTTATTGATTTCCGGCAATCCTCCCAAGGAAAACATTTCAAACTCTTTCCGAGTATCTATACACCAATAATTTGATTCACATCTTACATCAACAAAAGTAGCAGTCGGAATATCCTTCAAAGTTATCTTCGCTTTCCCCTCTCCGGAGCCAAAGCCACATTGATTACTTACCGACTTAACATAAAGATTTCTACTTCCCTCGATGTCAACATTTTGCTTATTTAAACCTAACTGATTATAGACCGTATATTCAAACTGTAGACCAGTGCTGTCTGAAACTACAAAATCTGCAGCACCACCAAACACTTCTATAAAAAAATAAGCTCCTTCTCCTTTGAAAATTTCTATATCACCAGATATTTTAATTTTAGGAATATCCATTAAAAAGTATGACTGCTTTGAAGTATTCCCAAAAACACTTTCATCTTTTGTAACGACTTGTACATAAAATGGAAAATATATCTCAGGTATATCTTTAAAACTCACTTTCATAGGCGAGCTAATTCCCGAGCCGATTAAAATTCGTTCCTTGTTGTTTACCGAAATTAACCAAGCTTCAAAACCTGTCCCTTCATTCAAATTACTTTCAAAAGTCACAAAAGCTTCTTCGTCTCTGCAAATATCCCTTGCCTTCTCTCTATTATTGCCATCCACAATGGAACCTGTAATAATCTCACCTCTAGTTTCCTTTTGGCCAAGAATAGTATAACTCACGGATTTATTGGAAGAAGGTGCTAGTCTTCTAGCTATCCCATAAGACATCATATCAATTTGTCCTGCCGTAAAAACATTTCCACATCCGCGGTAATACGACATCATATTATTGGTTGCGGGAGTATACTGTACTCCATTCTTATCAAAAAAAGCATATGGAAAACTGC
Source organism: Arcticibacterium sp. (assembly GCF_055134445.1). Lineage (NCBI taxonomy): Bacteria > Pseudomonadati > Bacteroidota > Cytophagia > Cytophagales > Leadbetterellaceae > Arcticibacterium > Arcticibacterium sp. Next base: position 4,619 of record NZ_JBSRVI010000136.1, on the reverse strand, counting down.
AGTCTAAACCGCCAATAATAAAGAGACGCCCATATGGGTCAGCTGGGGTGTCACAAAGCAAATCTCCTCCATATTCACAATTCGCCGCAATACCTCTAGTCACAAATTCTTCATCATTTGTTTTGTTACCCTGAAAAGTATGAAACAGCCCAAAATAATGTCCAAATTCATGAGGCAAAACCCTATAAATCATGTCATTTAGATTCTGATAATAAGAAAACACTCTATTGGTATTCTTATCATCATCTGGGAAATAAGAAAAGCCACCTATGGAAGAGGAAAAACTGTTAACCAAATATAGATTTACTGCGTTAGTTACATCAAACTGCTGTGCAACCTCTGATTCAAGTTCGGTGTCAAAATTGTAAAGTTCATCACTGTCGATATACACGGGATCATCCGTAAGAAAAAAAAAGCTTACTCCGATTGGAGCAAATTTATTATTCAATTCCGAAAGTGCTGAATTAAGTTCTCCTACCCCTATCCCCCCACTCCCGTCACTTTTTCTTATTATTTTAGTATGAACAGCAACGCTTATTTTGGTCTTTATCCTATTCTGGGTTAGTAAACCTTGGTTCAATAAACCTCTTACCTCATTGTAATATCTATCATTTTTGTCGAACGTTTTACAGTCTAGAAAGGTATCTGTTTGAGCAAAAAGAGCGTGGGTCAGAAAAAAAAAGAGAATAGCCTTAAAATTCATTTACTTCAGTGGATATTATTTGCATTTATTAGCATGCAAAATAAAACTGCCAGTCATATATGCCACATAAACGAGGAACTATTTTAAGGGAATTAAGACCAAAACTTATAATCTGTCATATATGAACAAAGGGTTTTTCCATTTTTTAAGTTTAGTGAGATTCATTATAGGAAGCACAAATTGGAAAAATAGAACAAACCCAGTACTAGGCTAAACTTCTTATTATTATAATCTATCATACAATTCTCCATTTTTAAGCCCCAAAATGCCCTTAAAGCACCTTTCTTGACACTTTTTCGATACAAAGACGGTTAGTTCCCGTAAGTAAAAGACAAACAACAAATAAAATCAAAAGAACGCAATTTATGCAGAAGTATATGGACCAGATAGTCTCCATGGCGATAGAATTTTTACCCAAAGTTCTATTGGCAATAGTAACTCTTATCATTGGTTTTTGGATTATCAATAAAATCACTGTAGCCTTTAAAAAGACCTTAGACAAAAGAGAGGTAGACGAGACCGTAAAGCCTTTCTTAATTTCGATAGTGAGCATAGGCTTAAAAATACTTTTAATCTTTAGTGCTGCAAGTATATTCGGCGTAGAAACGGCCTCCTTCGTTGCCGTTCTAGGTGCTTTAGCTTTTGCGGTAGGTATGGCACTTCAAGGAAGCCTAGGACACTTTGCTAGTGGCATTTTGCTTCTAATTTTCAAACCCTATCAAGTAGGAGATGTAGTAGAAATTAGTGGAAAAATAGGTAAAGTAGAGGCTATACATATTTTTAATACCATTCTCATGACGCACGATAACAAGAAAGTAGTGATACCCAATGGCGTGGTAACCAGCGATGTTATCATCAATATTACTGGACAAGAAGAACAGAAGTTAGTGCTGACTTTTGGGATTGGTTATGGCGACGATATAGACAAAGCAAGAAATGTTATTAAACAAGTGATAGATAGCTGTCCAAATGTCCTAAGAGAAAAGCCAATTGATATTTTTGTGGCAGAATTGGCTGATAGCTCGGTCAATTTCTCTGTAAGATTTTGGGTTAAAAATGAGCATTATTGGGAAATCAACTTCTACATGCAAGAAAACATTAAAAAGGCTTTTGATAGAGAGGGAATTGAAATTCCGTTTCCGCAAAGGTCTGTGCATATTGAGAAGACCGCTTAAGGTCGTTCATCATTTTTGTGTGTCAAGGGAAGTGCCTAAAATGGGTACTTCCCTTTTTTTGTTTATAGAGTGTTACGGTTAAATAATGCCTTGACAAAATGACTTTCCAGAAAAATCGTCGTCTTAACAGCATTAAACACAATATTTCATTTAAACCTGTATACCAAAATGCAAAAATACACAGACCAAATTCTTAGCATGGCTATTGAGTACACCCCCAAGATACTTTTAGCCCTTATAACACTAATCGTTGGTTTTTGGATTATTAGAAAAATCCATAATATGTTAGAAAAGGCTCTTGACGCCAGAAATATTGACGTCACCGTCAAACCATTTTTGCTGTCGTTGGTAAGTATTGGTTTAAAAGTCCTTTTACTTTTTACCGTAGCAAGCATGTTTGGTGTAGAAACCGCTTCCTTTATTGCTATTTTGGGTGCCATGGCCTTTGCCATCGGAATGGCTCTTCAGGGCAGTTTAGGTCATTTCGCTAGTGGGGTCATGCTTCTTACTTTCAAGCCTTATAAAGTAGGCGACTTGGTAGAACTGAGCGGAAAAATAGGGGTTGTAAAAGCCATCCAAATTTTTAATACCATTTTAATAACACCGGATAATAAAACGATAACCATCCCAAATGGTGTAGTTACCAGTGACGTAATCACCAATATTTCTGGGCTGGGAGAAATTAGGGTAGATATGGTCTTTGGGATAGGATATTCTGACGACATAGACCGTGCTAGAGCGGTAATTCAGCAAGTGGCAGATAAATGCCCCAAAATTTTAACAAGCAAACCAGTAGATATTTTTGTCTGCGAACTGGGTGATAGCTCCGTGAACTTTGCGGTTCGTCCATGGGTGAAAAGCGAACATTACTGGGAAGTGCATTTCTATATGCATGAGCAGATTAAGAAAGAATTTGATGCGTCGAATATTGAGATTCCGTTTCCACAGAGAACGGTGCACTTGCAGAAGTGAGATTTCAGATTTAAACACTAGATTTTTAAAACAGCAAAGGCTTTCGGCCTTTGCTGTTTGATTTGAAAAAGTTTACCTCAAAGCAACCTCCACTTCATAACTAGTTGGGAAAATTTGATTTGTTATCACTTCTTCTCCGCCATTAATAAACACTTCCACCAAAGCCACATCAAAATAGATATCCAACTCTATCTCACCATTTTTAGGTGAAACCTTCACTTTTTCTACACTTGGAAAGGCTTTATTAAAACTTGTTTTACCAGACATTGTTCTATCAAAACTTAATTCGCCTTTTTCTAGGTCGTAAGAAAACAGAACAAACTCTTTTTTTGAGGCTGCTACTTTGAGCTCAAAACCTTTCTCTGACACGTCTCTTTTTACGTGCAGGTGAAAACTTGGTTCATCTAAACTCAATACCTCTGAATCTATCTCATAAGTTTTGATTTCTTCAGAAACAATTGGCTCACTTTTTAATCTATAAGTGTCATTACTAAATGTTAAAGACAATGCCCTTGGAAAAGAAAAAGTACCTCTAAAACCGACTGTTGGAATATCATTGGCATAAGCCCAGTTATTACCCCAACCCATAATTATGGGTTTATCGTGTTTTTTTGGCAAATTATTAAATGGAATGGCTGCGTAGAAATCTTTACCCTCATCTAATGCAAAAACGTCGTCTTGCTTCTGAACCGTAAAATTGACACCATCAAAATCACCCACAAAATACTGCATGCCCACAAAACCTTCCGTTTTATGACCAGAAGAAATTAACAAGACCCATTTTCCTTTATCCGAGCCCTCTATGGGCACCTTAAAAAGTGAAGGGCACTCCCAGATCTTTGTGGTATCACCCTGTTTTCCAAACTCACTCAATAGTGCCCAGTTTTTCAAATCTGCAGACTCGTAAAATTGAGCCATATATCCACGAGGCTTTACCACGGTCATTAACCAAGCTCCTCTTTGCTCATTCCAAATCACATTTGGGTCTCTAAAATCTTTTAGCCCAACATCAAGCACTGGATTTCCATCATAAAGCTTCCAAGTTCTTCCCTTGTCAGCACTATAACCTAGGCTTTGATGCTGTGCTATTCCAGTACCACTACTGTCAATATGCGACGTAAAAATAGCGACCATGCCTTTGGTAAAGCCTTCTTCAAAAAAGCCTGAAGTATTGGCGGAATCGACCACAGCAGAGCCAGAGAAAATCATGGTGGTAGTACCATCTCCATTATCAAATTCAGGAATAGCTAATGGTAAATGCTCCCAAGTTTTCAAGTCTGTGCTCACGGCATGCCCCCAACTCATATGTCCCCATTTATCTCCAAAGGGATTATATTGGTAGAAAAAGTGATATTCTCCATCTAGGTAAACCATCCCGTTGGGGTCGTTTGTCCAGTTTTCAGGTGGTGTAAAATGGTGAAGAGGTCTATAAGTTTGTGGCGAATTACTCTTTTCGCTAGCACAAGAAATAAATCCAAAAGCAAACGCTAAACACGCTAATATTTTTTTCATCTTTTATTAATATTTTGAGTCATGAGATCATCAATGTATTTTACTAAAATGCGAAAAAATGATGGCAGAAAATCCACCACCATTTAAAACGCATTCTAAATTAAATTTTAGTATCCCGGATTCTGTTTATATAAACCGTTCGTAAAAGTAATTTCAGCCTGAGGAATTGGTAAATATTCATCTCTTCCAGCTGTAAATTTCGCTGTATTCAAAAAGGTCCTCCTAGTTTTCTCTTTTGAGACATAATCATTTAAAAC